>NZ_BAAGSB010000005.1:0-217841 GCF_054782655.1 Nocardioides montaniterrae
TCTGGCTGGAGAAAGGCACTGACCTGTCCGTGCACACCGCCGAGGACCTCCAGCGGATCGCCGACACCCTGAACCAGAGGCCACGCCCTACCCTGGACCTGCAAACCCCAGCCCAACGGCTGAACCAACTGCTGACCCAGGCAGCCTGACCACCCGTTGCTTAGACCGCTGGACCTTGAGCCATTGGGGAGTGCAGGTTCGGCTGCATACCTTGGGAAACCTGCACGCCGACCATCCTCAGCGCACCGACGACGGCGATCGTCGTACGAAAGCCAGCAGCTGGAGCTACAGCGCGTGGGCCATCCCGGCGCAGGCACTGAGCCAGGCCCGCTTGTAGGCCTCGGAGAGCTGGGCGTAGGGCACGACGGAGCCGGAGACGAGGGCGTCGTCGTACGGGACGCGGTGGACGCCTCGGGTGCGCTGCTCGTAGACCGAGGTGAGGTCGGCGGCGAGGCGCTCGTCGACCTTGCTGCTCGGGTCGGAGAGCACGGTGATGGTCTTGTGCTTCAGGTCCTGGTAGCCGGCGTCCTGGAGGGCGTCGAGCATCCACAGGCCGCTGTAGCCGGTGTCCTCGCGGACCGTGCTGGTGACGACGAGCAGGTCGGCGGCCTCAGCGGCGGCGAGCCAGTTCTCGGCACGCATGTTGTTGCCGGTGTCGACCAGGATCACGCGGTAGAACCGCTGCAGCAGGTGGTGGACCTCGGTGAAGTCCGACGCGTGGATCTGGCCGGTCACGTTCGCCCGCTCGTCCGAGGCCAGCACGTCGAAGTGCGCGTCGCCCTGGCTGCGGACGAACGACCCGAGGTCGCCGATGCGCGACTGGTAGACGTCCTTGAACCGCTCGAGGTCGTCGAGCAGCTCGCGGGTGGTGTTGCGGTGGTTGCTGCGCGTGCCGCGGATGCCGAGCGTCCCGCGGGTCTCGTTGTTGTCCCACGCCACAACTCCCCCACCGCGCACGGTGCCGAAGGTGTAGCCCGCCGCCAGCACACCGGTGGTCTTGGCGGCACCGCCCTTGGGGTTGATGAACGCGATCGTGCGCGGGCCCTCGAAGTCCTTCTGGATCGCTGCGCGATCGGTGTTGTACGCCGACTCGGCCGGACCCATCTGCGGCCTGATCGCACCGCCGCTCCAGCGCGCCACCTTGCCGCGCCAGCCCCAGGTGGCCGGGCCCTGCTCGGTGGCTCCGTCGCGGCGGTCGAGGAAGTCGGTCGCCGACATGAACCGGCGCGGCTCCTCGGGCCGCGGCGTGGTCACGACCGGAGCAGCCGGAGCAGCCGGAGCAGCCGGAGCCGGTGCCGGCGCCGCGGACGGAGCGGGAGCCGCTGGCACGGCCGGCGGACCCGCGGGCGCCGGAGGAGCCATCGGCGGGGCGCTCGGCGGCGGGGAGGTGGGCGGCGGACCGAGCCGCGCCGGCGGGGTCGAGGCGATCGGGTCCGTCAGCGGATCGACGTCGGCCCCGTGGCGCGAAGCGTCGATCTGGCGCTGGGTGAACTCGTCGAGCTCACGCGGCGTGTAGAGACGGTCCGACGTGTGGTCGTGACCCATGGGGTCGACGGGGTGACTCACTGAGCGCTACCTCCGAGCAGGTTGTAAGGCCCACCCAACCTACCCGCGCGGACACAGCCGAAACCGGGTCGTCAGCCGAGATCGGCGAGCGCCGTCTCGATCGCCCGGTGGAAGGTCGGATAGGCGAAGTGCATCGCCTTCAGCGTCGCGATCGGGACCTCGGCGTGGACCGCCGTCGCCACCCAACCGAGCATCTCGCCACCCGAGGGGCCGACCGTCGTACCCCCGACCAGGACGCCCCGGGAGGCGTCGGCGACGAGCTTGACGAGGCCGGCTCCCGCGGAGCCGTGCAGCCAGCCGCGGCTGGAGGAGGCGAGGTCGGCGTGCCCGACCCGGACGTCCAGGCCGGCCTGGCGCGCCTGCGCCTCGGTCATGCCGACCGAGCCGACCTCCGGGTCGGTGAAGGTCACCCGGCCGACGGCTCGGTAGTCGGCGCGGGGTCCGGGCCGCTGCAGGATGTCGCGGATCGCGACGTCGGCCTGGTACATCGACACGTGCGTGAACGCACCCTTGCCGGTGATGTCGCCGATCGCCCAGACCCGCTCGGCGACCTGCATGCCGTCGTCGGGATCGAGCGAGCGGGCCGACGGGTCGAGACCGAGGTTCTCCAGGCCGATGTCGCGCAGGTTCGTCGTACGCCCCACGGCGACGAGCAGCCGCTCGGCCACGGCCGTGCGACCGCCGTCGAGGTGCACGCCGAACTCGGCGTCGTGGCTGACCGACCGGGCCGCCGCTCCCACCAGGACGGTGACACCGTCGGCCTCGAGGGCAGCGGTCACCGCCTCGGCGGCCTCCGGCTCCTCAGGACCGAGGATCCGCTCCCCCGCCTCCACGATCGTCACCTGTACGCCGAACCGCGCGAAGCTCTGCGCCAGCTCGCACCCGATCGCCCCTCCGCCCAGGACCACCAGGCTCCGCGGCAGCTCGGTGACCTGCACCGCATCGCGGTTCGTCCAGTACGGCGTACCGGCCAGGCCTGCGATCGACGGGACCGCCGGCTCGGTGCCGGTGTTGAGCACGATGCCGACGCGGGCACTGAGGTAGCGATCACCGCGCTCGGTCGCGACGCACACCTCGTGCGGGCCGATGAGCCGGCCCTCGCCGCGCAGGAAGGTGACGCCGGCGTCGACCAGCCGGTCGACCGCCACCTTGTCGTCCCAGTCGTCGGTGGCCTCGTCGCGGATCCGCTTGGCCAGCACCGACCAGTCCGGGCGTACGTCGGCACTGCCGGCGAGCTCGCCGACGCGACGGGCCTCGGCCAGCACGCCGGCGGCCCGGATCATCATCTTCGAGGGGATGCAGCCGTAGTACGGGCACTCGCCACCCACCAGCCGCCGGTCGACCCCGACCACGTCCAGGCCGGCCTTGGCCAGCTCGGTGGCGCAGTGCTCACCGCCGGGGCCGAGCCCGATGACAATGACATCAACCTCCGCGGAGTCGGTCATGGGACCGACCCTACGGAGGTTGATGGAACGCCGCTAGGGACCCGGGCGAATCAGGCCGAGGCGGAGCGGCTGCGCACGATCGCGCCGAGCACCCCGTTGACGAACGACGGCGACTCGTCGGTGGACAGCTCGGTCACCAGCGCCAGCGCCTCGGAGATCGCGACCGGGTCGGGCACGTCCTCGGCGAAGAGGATCTCGTAGGCGCCGATGCGCAGGACGTTGCGATCGACCGCCGGCATCCGGTCGAGGGTCCAGCCCTCGGCGTACTGCGAGAGCACCGCGTCGATGGCGGTGAGGTGCTCGCTGACGCCGCGGACGACGACCTCGGTGTAGGGGTTGCTCGGCGCCTCGCCCTCGGCGACGACGCGGGCGAACGCCTCGACGCCGGTCTCGCCGCGCATGTCGGCGGAGTAGAGGACGTCCAGCGCGCGCTTGCGGGCCTTGGAACGAGCCGACATCAGCCCTTGACTCGGCTCAGGTAGGAGCCGCCCTCACGGGTGTCGACCTTGATCTTCTCGCCGTTCTCGATGAACAGCGGGACCTGGATCTCGGCGCCGGTCTCGAGGGTGGCCGGCTTGGTGCGGCCGGTGGCGGAGTCACCCATGACACCGGGCTCGGTGTAGGTGATGGTGAACTCGGCCGAGGCGGGGAGCTCGACGAAGAGCACGCGGCCCTCGTTCATGGCGATGTTGACGTCCATGTTCTCGAGCAGGAAGTTCTTGGCGTCGCCGACGATCTCCGGGGAGACCTCGATCTGGTCGAACGTCGTGGTGTCCATGAACACGTAGTTCATGCCGTCGTTGTAGAGGTACTGCCAGCTGCGGCGGTCGACCGTTGCGGTCTCGACCTTGGTGCCGGCGTTGAAGGTCTTGTCGACGTTCTTGCCCGACTCGACGTTCTTGAGCTTGGTGCGCACGAAGGCGGGGCCCTTGCCCGGCTTCACGTGCTGGAACTCCACCACTGCCCAGAGCTGGCCCTCGAGGTTGAGAACCATGCCGTTCTTCAGGTCGTTCGTGGTTGCCATGCGCGTGTCCGCCTCACCGATTCGTTCAGGTTCATTCAGGATGTTCAAGATCGAGCGCCCGGCTGCGTAGAAGAGCATGCCGAGCGGCGGCTGAGTCTAGTCGGCGGCGGACCCAGTTCCGAAACCGGTGAGCGCCCCGTCAGACTTGTCCCCGTGACTCCCCTCCGGATCGCTCTCGGGCTCTGTGCCGGCGTGCTCGGTCTCGCGCTCGGCGTCGGTGTCGTCGCGCTGGCCACCTCGGACGACGGCGGGGCCGACACGCCCCCGGCTCCGCTGCCGACCAGCAGCGCTCCGGTGACGCCTCCGTCGACCATCGCGTCACCCACGCCGACCACGAGGTCGACGCCCGTGCCGCCGCCTGCGCCCCCGAAGCACCACGACAAGCCCGAGAAGCAGGACAAGCCGAAGCCGGGCAAGGACAAGCACCACAAGGACCACTGACGGGTCTCAGGAGCGGGCGAGGTGCTCCAGCGCCTGGCGGTAGCCGTCGATGCCCTGGCCGCTGATCGTGGCGACCGCGTGCGGCTCGACGTACGACGTGTGCCGGAACTCCTCCGGACGCTGCTTGGGCTCGGAGATGTGCACCTCGACGAGCGGCGCGGTGAGCTGGGCGCAGGCGTCGTAGAGCGCCAGCGAGTAGTGCGTCCAGGCGGCGGCGTTGAGCACGACCGGGTGGGAGTCGTCGGCGGCCTGGTTGAGCCAGTCGAGGAGCTCGCCCTCGTGGTTGGTCTGGCGCACCTCGACCTCGAGCCCGAGCTCCTCGCCCCAGGTGACACACAGGTGGGCGAGCTCGGCGTACGTCGTCGCGCCGTAGATCTCCGGCTGCCGGCGGCCGAGGCGGCCGAGGTTGGGTCCGTTGAGGACCAGCACCTTGCTCATGCGAGCACCTCGAACGCCTTGCGCAGGTCGTCCTCGCTCGGCCCGGCGAGGATCGAGGGCTTCGCCAGCCCGTCGAGCACCAGGAACCGCAGCTGGGAGCCGCGCGCCTTCTTGTCGACACGCATGGCGCCGATCAGGTCGTCGTACCCGGCTCCGGCGTACGTCGTCGGCAGGCCGACGCGTCCGAAGGCCGTGCGGTGGCGGGCCGCGGTCTCCTCGTCCAGCCGGCCGGCCAGGCGGGCCAGCTCGGCGGCGTACACACACCCGATGGCGACGGCCTCGCCGTGCCGGATGGCGTACTGCTCGTGCTTCTCGATCGCGTGCGCGAGGGTGTGGCCGTAGTTGAGGACCTCGCGGCCCGGATGCCCATCGGCACCGCCGGTCTCCTTGAGGTCGGCGACGACCACCTCGGTCTTGACCCGGATCGCGCGCTCGACAAGCTCGGCCAGGACCGGGGAGTCGTGGGTCAGCTCGGCGGGGTCGGTTGCCTCGACCAGGGTGAGGATCTCGGGGTCGGCGATGAAGCCGCACTTGACGACCTCGCCGAGGCCGGCGACGAGCTCCGCGCGCGGCAGCGTGGCCAGCAGGTCCAGGTCGACCAGGACGCCGGCCGGCTCGTGGAAGGCGCCGACCAGGTTCTTGCCCGCGCCGGTGTTGATGCCGGTCTTGCCGCCCACCGCGGCGTCGACCATGGCCAGCAGCGTCGTGGGGATGTGGACGACGCGGACGCCGCGCAGCCAGGAGGCGGCCACGAAGCCGCCGAGGTCGGTGGTCGCGCCGCCGCCGAAGGTGACCACGGCGTCGGACCGGGTGAAGCCCTTCTCCCCCAGCGCCTCCCAGCAGTCGTTGAGGACCGCGGCGGTCTTGGCGGACTCGCCGTCGGGCAGGCCCAGCGCCAGCACCTCGTAGTGGTCGACCAGCTCGTCGACGACCGACTCGGCGATCGAGCCCAGCTGGCCGGCGTACAGGAAGGCGACACGCTCGACCTTGTCGCCGAGGATCACCGGCAGCCGCGAGGCCAGACCACGGCCGATGACGACGTCGTACGGCGACGCGCCGCCGACGTGCAGGACGGTCGGATCCACCGCAGAGCTCATGGGCCGAGCCTAGTTGGCCGGTCGTGCAACCCCGGCCCGGGTCCCGCCCGTTGTAGGGGTGTGAGACGCGACCACGAGGCGGAGTACGAGACGTTCGTCCGGGACCACCGGGGCGAGCTGCTCGCCACCGCCCGGCACCTGACCGGCGATCCCCACCTGGCCGAGGACCTCGTCCAGAGCGCCCTCGTCCGGCTGTACGTGGCCTGGGGCCGCGCCCGGCGTACGAACGTCGGCGGGTACGCCCGCCGGACGCTGGTCAACTGCTTCATCGACCACCGCCGCCGGCCCTGGGTGCGCCGCGAGCGCAACACCGAGGTGCTGCCCGACCGACCTGCGGCCACTGCGTCTGACGCTGTCGATGGCGACCTGTTCGCCGCGCTGCTCGCCCTGCCACCTCGGATGCGGGCCGCCGTCGTCCTGCGGCACGTCGAGGACCGCTCCGTCGAGGAGGTCGCCGAGGCGCTCGGGTGCTCGGTCGGCAACGTCAAGAGCCAGACCTCCCGCGGCCTGGACAAGCTCCGCGCCCACCTGACCCCACAGCTCGAGAGGAACCACTCATGAACGACCTGATCGACCAGCTCGGTGCCCTGCGCACCGCTCCCGCTCCCATCGACGACTCCGTGGTCACGGCCGACCTGCGTCGCGGCCGCCGGGCCGCCGGCCGCCGCCGCGCGGTCCGCGGCGCCGGCGTCGCCGCTTGCGCCCTCGCCCTCGGCGGCGTGACGACCGCGATCGTCGACTCGTCGCCCGGCGTCCACAGCACCGGTGTCCAGCTCGTCGACTACACCGGCGACCAGCTGCCCGGCTTCACCGTGGACAAGGTGCCGGACGGGTTCGTGCTGCAGGGCGCGACGGCGTACTCGCTCGACATCGCTCGACCGGGCGTGACCAGCAGCCTGGACGACTTCGAGGGCAAGATCGTGGTGAGCGTCGAGGCGAACGCCCCGGCGACCGCGGCACCGCACCACGTCATCCGGGCGCGGCACGGCGACACGCTGGTCAAGGACGGGTCACGCACCTGGCTGGTGCATCCGGACGGCTCACGGGTGCTGCTCGCGCAAGCTCCCGCCACCACGCCGCCCAGCCCCACCGGTCCGATCGACGTGGACGGCTCCGCCGGCACGATCACGACCAACAGCGAGGGCACCAAGACGTTCCGCTACTCCGCGGACGGCAGGACCGTCACGATCCAGGTCTGGCCGACGATCAAGCTGTCCGACGGCCAGCTGCGCGAGCTCGCCGACGGGGTGAGCGTGACCGCCGCCGCGAGGAACAGCGTCGGCTGACCACTCCGGGAACGACGTAGGGACTATGGGCCAATTGGCCCATAGTCCCTACGTCTGTCGTGGTCAGTCCTCGAGCCGGGCGACGATCTCGTCGGCGACCTCGGCCGGCGAGCGCCCGTCGGTGTCGACCTCGACGGTCGCGACGGCGCGATAGATCGGGGTGCGCTCATCGAGGAGCGACTTGATCCGGGTGCGGACACCGCCGACCGCCTGGTTGAGCACGGGACGACTCTCGCCGAGGCCGATGCGGCGTACCGCATCGGCCAGGCCGACCTTGAGGAAGACGACCCGGTGGCCCGCGAGCGCCTCGCGGGTGGCCGGATCGAGGACGGCACCGCCGCCGAGGCTCAGCACGCCGGCGTGATCACCGAGCGCGAGCGCGACCGCGTCCCGCTCGAGCGACCGGAACGCCGCCTCGCCGTCGGTCACGAAGATCTCCTGGATCTCACGGCCGGTCGACGCGACGACGTCGTCGTCGGTGTCACGGACCGGCAGGTCCCAGCGCTTGCCGAGCAGCCGGGCGACCGTGGTCTTGCCCGCTCCCATCGGTCCGACCAGGACGACCCGCGGACCGGTCACCGGTAGCGGAGGTTCTCGAGGTAGCTGTCGACGTTGCGCTTGGTCTCGCCGATCGAGTCGCCGCCGAACTTCTCGGTGACGGCGTCGGCCAGGACCAGCGCGACCATCGCCTCGGCGACGATGCCGGCGGCCGGGACCGCGCACACGTCGGAGCGCTGGTGGTGCGCGACCGTGGCTTCCCCGGTCGCGACGTCGATGGTGCGCAGCGCCTTGGGCACGGTGGCGATCGGCTTCATCGCCGCACGCACCCGCAGGATCTCGCCCGTGGACATGCCGCCCTCGGTGCCGCCGGAGCGCCCGGAGGTACGCCGGATGGCGCCGTCCTCGTTGACGATCTCGTCGTGCGCCTGGGTGCCGGGGGTCGCGGCGAGTTCGAAGCCGTCACCGACCTCGACGCCCTTGATCGCCTGGATGCCCATCAGCGCGCCGGCCAGGCGCGCGTCGAGGCGACGGTCCCAGTGCACGTGCGAGCCCAGACCCGGCGGCAGGCCCTCGACGACCACCTCGACGACACCGCCCAGGGTGTCGCCCTCCTTGTGGGCCTGGTCGATGCGCTCGACCATCTGCCGCGACCCCTCAGGGTCCAGGCAGCGCACCGGGTCGGCGTCGAGAGCGGCCAGGTCGGCGTACGACGGGAGCGTGGTGCCGGGCGTGCGGATGCCGCCGAGCTCGATCACGTGGGACACGATGCGCGCGCCGGTGGCCTGCTCCAGGAAGTTCGACGCCACCCGGCCGAGCGCGACACGGGCCGCGGTCTCGCGGGCACTGGCGCGCTCGAGGAGCGGGCGGGCGTCCTCGAAGTCGTACTTCTGCATGCCGGTGAGGTCCGCGTGACCGGGGCGCGGGCGGGTCAGCGGGGCGTTGCGGGCCATCGACGCGAGCTCGTCGGGGTCGACCGGGTCGGCCGACATGACCTTCTCCCAGCGCGGCCACTCGGTGTTGCCGATCTGGATGGCGACCGGGCCGCCCTGCGTCTTGCCGTGGCGGACGCCGCCGGTGATGGTGACCTCGTCCTGCTCGAACTTCATCCGGGCACCGCGGCCGTAGCCGAGACGGCGGCGGGCGAGCGAGTCGGAGATGTCATCGGTCGTGACCTCGACGTGGGCCGGCAGGCCCTCGAGGATCGCGACCAGGGAGGGGCCGTGCGACTCCCCCGCGGTCAGCCAGCGCAACATGGCAGCAATCCTCCCATGCGGCGTGTCGGGTCAGATCAGCTGTCCGACGACCAGCGCGAGGACCGCGCCGATCAGCAGGAACGGCCCGAACGGCACCCGCCGCTTGATGCTGTTGCCCTTGCGCTTGAGCGGGATCAGGGCGAGCACGCCCACCACCGCGGCGAGCAGCACCGAGAAGAACAGCGTCGGTACGCCGAACGGCCCGATCGCGAGCCCGATCAACGCACCGAGGCGTACGTCGCCGAAGGCCATGATCCGCGGGCTGATGAACCACATCAGGCCGTAGTAGCCGCCCAGGCCGACGTACCCGACGCCGGCGAGCACGCCGATCTTGGCGTCACCGACGGCGAGCGCGCCGACGGCGACCAGCACCGCGGTCAGGATGTACGCCGGCGCGATGATCGCCGTGGGCAGGTACCAGGTCGCGTAGTCGATGATCGCGAGCGCGAGGCCGATCGAGATCAGCGGCACCAGCCACAGCAGGCCCCAGGACCAGCCGACGGCCAGGCCGATCACCGCACCGATCACGAGCCCGGCCACCACGCAGCGCATCCAGAGCTTCGGGCGGGCCGCCAGGTCGGCGTACGGGATCTTGTCGGGGAAGTCGCCCTTGACCTCGTCGGGGTCCGGCTCCGGCTCCGGAACCCACCCGATGAGGCGCGGCACGAGCAGACCCGAGAGTCCCCCGAGCGCCGCGACGACAAGTCCCGCTGCCCACTCCATGCGCGGGAACCTACCGCGCGATCAGAGACGGCGCAGGGGCCGACTCGAGATGGACGCGTGATCGGCGTACAGCGGGAGCTCCTCCATGGTCCGCTCGAGCGCCTCGGCGCCGCCGAACAGCTGCCCCGGATCGAGGTAGACGCCCTCGTCGAAGAACTCGCTGACGATGGCACGCACGGGCGGACTGCCGGCTGTCAGCGTCCGCGCGACGGCGTCGCGCAGGTAGCCCTGGCGCAGCGGGTGCAGCGCCGCGGACGACGGCGTGTGGACGACGTGCCAGCCGTGGAGGAACTCCTCGTCGGTCAGGCGCTCGGACTTGGGGAACCAGGTGAAGTCTCCACCGGCCTGCCCTTCAGCAACCCCCCCAGGCGACTAGAACGTGTTCTACTCTAGCCGCATGACCTCCCTCCCGACAGCCCGCTTCACCGATCGCCGCATCGTCGTCACCGGAGCAGCCGGCGGCCTCGGCAGGGTCGTCGCCGAGATGTTCCGTGCTGAGGGAGCGACGGTCGTCGCCACCGACGTCGCACCCGGCGACGGCATCGTCGGCTGCGACCTGGCCGACGACACCCAACGCGCCGGGTTCGTCACCCGGGCACTCGACGAGCTCGGCGGGCTCGACGTGCTGTGCAACGTGGCCGGCATCCAGAGGTTCGCGCCGCTCGGCTCGATCACGGCCACCGACCTGCGCCGTCACTTCGACATCAACGCCCTGGCTCCTCTGCTGCTGGCCCAGGACTTCGCGGAGGCGCTGATCGCCGCCCGCGGCAACGTGGTCTCGGTCGCCTCGATCTCAGGCGTGATGGCGCAGCCGTACAACGTGCAGTACTGCGCGTCGAAGGCCGCCCTCGTGGTCGGCATGCGAGCCCTGTCGCTCGAGCTCGGCAAGCAGGGCGTGCGGGTCAACTGCGTCTCCCCCGGCGGTATCGACACCCCGCTCATCACGGCGGCCGCCGAGGGCCTCCCGGAAGACGCGGACTGGAGCCTGATCGGGCGGAGCTTCCCGGTCATGCCGGGCTTCATGCCGCCCTCGGAGGTCGCCGAGAGCCTGCTGTTCCTCGCCTCCGACGCCGCGGCATCGATCACAGGAGCCAACCTGGTCGTCGACCGCGGCGTGCTGACGAGCTGAGGAGCTACCGCTGGGCGATCGCTGCCTCGCCGGCCGCACGCATCTCGGCCAGCGGCCCCGGTCGCCCGGTGAACATCTCGAACTGCAGCACCGCTTGGTGGACCAGCAGGTCCAGGCCGGACACGACCGCGGCACCCCAGCCCTCGGCCGCGGTGACCAGCGGCGTCGGCCACGTGTTGTAGGTGACCTCGAAGACGCAGCCGCTGCCCCGCATCCGCGCCACCAGCTCGGGCGACTGCGCCGCCACCGGGATGGTCGAGACGACGACGTCGGCGGCACGCGCGTCGGTCAGGTGGACCACGGTCACCTCCGGCGCGGAGGGGTGCGCGAGCAGCGAGGCGATGGTGTCGGCGGCCCGGGCCGGATCACGTACGCCGAGCCGGAGCCGCTCCACGCCGAGCTCGATCAGCGCCAGGCCGGTGGACGCGGCCGTCGCGCCCCCGCCCAGCACGACGGCCTCCTTCACCTCGCCGGTGAAGCGCTCGCGGATCGCGGCGATCGCACCCGGAAGATCGGTGTTGTCGGCGTACCAACCGCCGTCGACCGGCAGCAGCGTGTTCGCACCGCCTGCCAGCCGCGCGCGCTCCGAGGAGGTCCCGGCCAGCGAGAGCGCCTCGCGCTTGAGCGGCGCGGTGACCGAGATCCCCTGCAGCTCGGAGCCGACCACGAACGTGGCGAGCCCGCCTGCCGGCACCTGGACGGCGTCGTAGGACCACTCGCTCAACCCGAGGGCGACGTACCCGGCGTTGTGCAGGACCGGGGACAGCGAGTGGGCGACCGGGTCGCCGATGACCGCGGCGCGCATCAGCAGGCGTCGGAGGTCTGGCAGTACTTGTGGAACTCGGCGACCTGCTGGTTGTGCTGGCTCAGCGAGGTGGCGTACTTGGTCTCGCCGGTGCGCAGGTTCACCACGACCCAGTAGGTCCACGGCCCGGCGGCCGGGTTCAGCGCGGCCTTCAAGGTCTCCAGGCCGGGGTTGCCGATCGGGCCCGGCGGCAGGCCGGTGTGCTTGTAGGTGTTGTACGGCGAGTCGCTGTTGCGCTGCTCGGCGGTCGTCCAGATCTCACCGGTCGAGGCGTTGGCGTAGGAGACGGTCGCATCCGACTGGATCGCCATCCCGATCTTGAGCCGGTTGTAGATCGCCCGCGCGACCTTGGGGTAGTCCACGCTCCTGCTCGCCTCGAACTCCAGGATCGAGGCGACGGTGACGACCTGGTCGGGATCGAGGTTGACCTTCTTGGCCGCCGCCACGAGGTCGATGGAGTCGCGCTCCTGGTTGCCCTTGGCGATCATCGCCTTGATCAGCGTGGTCGGGGTGTCGCCCGGCTGGACCGGGTAGGTCGCCGGGAACAGGTAGCCCTCCGGGTTGCCGTGGGCGTACGCCGGCAGCCCGAGGCCGGCCGGGTGCGCGAGGACCTTCTCGATCGCGGCGCGCTTGAAGTGGGTGCTCCGGACGATGATCTTGACGACGTCGGCCGTGCGGGTGCCCTCGGGCACGGTCACGAGGTCCTGCACCATGTGGTGCGGGTCGACGAGGTAGGAGACGACGTCGGACGCCTTCATCTCCTTCTTCATCGTGTAGCTGCCCGGCTGGATGCCGGTGGCCTTGGAGTTGCCGTTCGCGGCGTTGAGGAACGCGTCGACGGACGCCACCACGCCGGCGTCCTTGAGCGCACGGCCCATGTCGGTGACGGTCGCGCCGGCGGGGATGGTCACCGTGACCGAGCCCGAGCCGGGGCCGGGGAAGTCCTTGGTTCCGCAGGCGGCCAGCGTCATCGCCAGCACGGCGACGACGAGGGCGGTCAGGATGCGCTTCATTCGGGGTCCTCTCCCATGGACGCGACCGGGGGCTCGACGAGCTCACCCGGTGCAGCTCCGCTGGCGCGCTCGGTGTCGAGCGCCTGCTGCAGGATGATCATGGCCGCCGCCTGGTCGATGACCTGGCGCCGGCTCGCGCCCTTGCGCTGGTCGCGCAGCTGGGCCTCGGCCGTGACGGTGGTGAGCCGCTCGTCGACCAGCCGCACCGGGACCGGTGCGATCTTGGCCGCCAGCGCCTCGGCGAGGCCACGGGCCTTCTCGGTCGAGGCGGTCTCACGCCCCGCGAGCGAGCGCGGCAGCCCGACGATCACCTCGATCGCCTCGGCGTCGCGGACCAGCCGGGCCAGGCGACGCAGGTCGCCGCCGCCGCGGCGTACGGTCTCGACGGGGGTCGCGAGCATGCCGCTCGGGTCGCTGCGCGCGACCCCGATCCGGGCCTCGCCCGGATCGATCCCCAGCCGTACGCCGAACCTCACTACGCCCCGGCCACCGTCGCGGTGATCGCCGCGAGCGCCTCGTCGATGCGGGTGACGTCGGTGCCGCCGCCCTGCGCCATGTCGGCCTTGCCGCCGCCCTTGCCGTCCAGGAACGGGGCCGCGACGCGGACCAGCTCACCGGCCGCGAGACCGCGGGCCTGGGCCGCGTCGTTGAGCGCCGCGACGATGGCGGCCTTGCCGTCGGCCGCGCCGATCAGCACGACCACGGCCGGGGCGTCGCCCTGCAGGCGAGCGCGGACGTCGGTCGCAAGGGTGCGTACGTCGCCACCGCCGGCCCCGTCGAGCCGCTGCGCGACGAGTCGTACGCCGGAGACGTCGACCGCTCCCTCGGCCAGCGCCGCTCCGCCGGAGAGCAGCTGGGCGAGACGGATCTTCTCCATCTCCTTCTCGGTCGCCTTGAGCCGCTCGAGGACGTCCTCGACGCGGCCGACGAGGTCACCGGGCTGGGTCTTGAGCAGGGTGGTGAGCTGGCCGACCACGTCGCGCTCACGCGCGAGGTAGCGGAAGCCCTCGACACCCGTGAGGGCCTCGATGCGGCGGTTGCCGGAGCCGACCGACGCCTCGCCCTGGATGACGATGGTGCCGATCTGCGAGGAGTGGTCGACGTGCGTGCCACCGCAGAGCTCGCGCGACCAGGGGCCGCCGATCTCGACGACCCGGACCTTGGAGTCGTCGTAGGTCTCGCCGAAGAGCGCGATCGCGCCCCAGTCCTTGGCCTCCGAGAGCGTCATGTAGTCCCACGAGACCGGCAGGTCGGCGCGCAGCGCGTTGTTCGAGACCTCCTCGAGCTCCTGGACCTGGCCGGGCGTGAGCGCCTGGGTCCAGCCGAAGTCGAGGCGGAGGTAGCCCGGGCGGTTGTAGGAGCCGGACTGCAGCGCGGTGGGGCCGAGCACCTGCCGCAGCGCGGCGTGCACGACGTGGGTGCCGGAGTGCGCCTGGCGGGCGCCGATGCGCCAGTCGACGTCGACCTTCGCGTGGACCTCGGAGGTCGAGACCGGGAGCTCACCCTCGACCACGCGGACCTGGTGGACGACCAGACCGCGGACCGGGCGCTGGACGTCGAGCACCTCGAGCTTGACGCCGTCGTGCTCGATGATGCCGGCGTCGGCGACCTGGCCGCCGGACTCGGCGTAGAACGGGGTGCGGTCGAGGACGATCTCGCCGACCTCGCCCTGGTGGAGCACGGAGACGGGCGCGCCCTCCTTGAGCGCGGCGAGCACCTTCGACTCGGTCTCGAGCGTGGTGTAGGCCAACCACTCGGTCGGGCCGTTGGCGTCGAGGATCCCGCGGTAGACCGAGGTGTCGGCGTGCTGGCCCTTCTTGGCCTTGGCGTCGGCCTTGGCACGGTTGCGCTGCTCGGACATCAGCTCGCGGAAACCGGTCTCGTCGACGCTCAGGCCGGCCTCGGAGGCCATCTCGAGGGTCAGGTCGATCGGGAAGCCGAAGGTGTCGTGCAGCTGGAAGGCCTTGTCGCCCGAGAGGCTCGTGCCACCCGACTGCTTCACGGAGTCGGCGGCCAGGTCGAAGATCTGGGTGCCGGCCTGGAGCGTCTTGCGGAACGCGTCCTCCTCGGCGTTGGCGACGCGCAGGATGCGGTCCCACTCCGTGTGGAGGTCGGTGTAGGTCTCGCCCATCTTGTCGCGGGAGACCGGCAGCAGCTCGCGCATCGCGGGGTCCTCGTAGCCGAGGAGGCGCACGTTGCGGATGACGCGGCGTACGAGACGACGCAGGACGTAGCCACGGCCGTCGTTGCCCGGGGTGACACCGTCGTTGATGAGCATCATCGAGGAGCGGATGTGGTCGGCGATGACGCGGAAGCGCACGTCGTCCTCGGCGGAGGCGCCGTACTTCTTGCCGGTCAGCTCCATCGCGCGCTCGATCACGGGGAAGACGGCGTCGATCTCGTACATGTTGTTCTTGCCCTGGAGCAGGTACGCGACCCGCTCGAGGCCCAGACCGGTGTCGATGCCGGTCTGCGCCAGCTTGCCGGCGATGTCGACGTCGTACTTGGAGCGAGCGGCGGAGATGTCGTCCTGCATGAAGACGAGGTTCCAGAACTCCAGGTAGCGGTCGCCGGCATCCCAGTCGCGGTCGGCGCCGTACGCCGGACCGCGGTCGATGAGGATCTCGGAGCAGGGTCCGCCGGGGCCCGGCGTACCCATCGACCAGTAGTTCTCGCTCGGGGGCAGCCGGACGATCCGGTCGTCGGGGACGCCGATCTTGCGCCAGAGCTCGACGGCCTCGTCGTCGCCGTTGAGCACGCTCGGGTAGAGGACGGACTCGTCGAAGCCGAAGCCGCCGTCCGCCTGGGACTTGGTCACCAGGTCCCAGGCGAGCTCGATCGCGCCCTCCTTGAAGTAGTCGCCGAAGGAGAAGTTGCCGCACATCTCGAAGAACGTGCCGTGGCGCGTGGTCTTGCCGACCTCTTCGATGTCGGGCGTGCGGATGCACTTCTGGACGCTGGTGGCGCGCTGGTAGGGGGCGGTCTCCTGGCCGAGGAAGTACGGCTTGAACGGCACCATGCCGGCGTTGACGAACAGCAGGTTCGGGTCGTCGAGCAGCAGGCTCGCGGAGGGTACGACGGTGTGGCCGGCCTTCTCGAAGTGCGCGAGGAAGCGGCGGCGGATCTCCGCGCTGCTCAGGTAGCCGCTCATCAGTTGTCCTTCTGCTCGATCATCGGTGGTACGTCGTCGGTGGCCGGGAGGCCGTAGCGCTCGCGGAGGCCGGCCTCGGCGTCGGCCTGGCCCTGGACCATCTCCTCGCGCATCAACCGGGCGCCCATGCCGAGGGCGCCGAGCCGGTCGCGGATGCCGTCGGGGCTGAACGCCTCGGCGATGCGCTGGACCTTGACCACGCCGTAGACGCCGGCGGCCACGCCGGCGCCGAACCAGACCCCGCGCTTCACGGGGTGACCCGCTGACGGGACTGGAGCTCGCGGCGCGCCATCCGGTCGTCGGCCTTGCGCTGCTTGCGCGAGCGCTTGACCTCACGCTTCATCTCGAACCGGATCCGGTTGCGGACCTCCGGGGCGAGCGCGTGGCGCAGGCCGGCCGCCAGCGACGCCGTACGGACCAGGCTCTCGCGCAGCACGGTGTCGATGAACACGGGCGCGGGCAGGCCGGGGACGGCCGGCAGCAGCGGCTTCTCGCGGCCCATGTCGGTGATCTTGAACTCCCGGTCGACGACGACCGGGGCGCGATTGCCCAGCCGCGTGACCTCGGACTCGACGCGCAGCTGCTCCTCGATCTGGGTCAGCTGCTGGCGCAGGAGCTCGGCGCTGCCCGCGGCGTCGGCCAGGCGCGCATCGGCCTCGTCACGCTCTGCGCGGACCTCCTCGAGCACGCTCGTCAGCCACACGACGTACGCACCGAGGCCGACGAGTGCCAGCACGGCTAGGACGGCGAGCCAGGACGGGACGGCAAGCGCGGGGATCACGGTGCGCAAGCCTATCGGCCGGTCATCGTCCGCGGATGATCGCCCGGACGCGCTCCCAGCGTGATTTCACCGACGCCTCCTCGCCGCGATCGGTGGGGCGGTAGTAGTCCGCCTCGGCGAGCACGTCGGGGAGGTACTGCTGCTGGGCGATGCCGTAGGGCTCGTCGTGGCTGTACTTGTAGTCGGCGCCGTGGCCGAGCTTCTTCGCCCCGGCGTAGTGGGCGTCGCGCAGGTGGGGCGGGACGGCCCCGATCTTGCCGGCCCGTACGTCGGCGAGCGCCTCGCCGATGCCGACGTACGCCGCGTTCGACTTGGGCGCCGCCGCCAGCGCGACCGTGGCGTGGCCGAGCGTGATCCGGGCCTCGGGCATGCCGATCAGCTGTACCGCCTGAGCAGCGGCGACCGCGGTCTGGAGCGCGGTCGGGTCGGCCAGGCCGATGTCCTCGCTGGCGCTGATGATCAGCCGGCGCGCGATGAACCGCGGGTCCTCGCCCGCCTCGAGCATCCGGGCGAGGTAGTGCAGCGAAGCATCGACGTCGCTGCCGCGGATCGACTTGATGAAGGCACTGATCACGTCGTAGTGCTGGTCGCCGTCGCGGTCGTAGCGCACGGCCGCCTGGTCGGCCGCCGCCTCGGCGATCTCGACCGTGATGACGTTGCCGTTGGTTGAGTAGCCCGAGCCGCTAGGCGAGGGCCTATCGAAACCAACCGCGCCGGCCGCGGCCTCGAGGTAGGTCAACGAGCGCCGCGCGTCTCCCCCGGCCAGCCGCACGATGTGGTCGCGGGCCTCCTCGCTGAGCGTGACCGAGCCGGCCAGCCCGCGCTCGTCGGCGACGGCACGATCCAGGACCTCGCCGACGTCGGCGTCGGTCAGGGACTCCAGGCGCAGCAGCAGGCTGCGCGACATCAGCGGCGAGATGACGGAGAACGACGGGTTCTCGGTGGTGGCGGCGACCAGGGTGACCCAGCGGTTCTCCACGCCCGGCAGCAGCGCGTCCTGCTGGGCCTTGCTGAACCGGTGGACCTCGTCGACGAACAGCACGGTCTGCCGGCCTCCGCCGACCAGCTCGGCACGGGCCGCGTCGATCGCCGCCCGGACCTCCTTCACACCCGCGGACACCGCGGAGACCTCCACGAACCGGCGCCCGGTCTGACCGCTGATGATGCTCGCGATGGTGGTCTTGCCCGTGCCCGGAGGACCCCACAGCAGGAGCGAGAGCGCCTTGTCGTCCTCGACCAGCTGGCGCAGCGGGCTGCCTGCCGCGCGCAGCTGCGGCTGGCCGACCAGCTCATCGAGGGTGCGCGGCCGCATCCGCACCGCCAGCGGCGCGGCAGCGTGGGCCGCATCGCTGAGCGAGCCGCCGGTCGGCGTACCGCCGATGTCGAAGAGCCCGTCCACCACTGCAGCCTATGCAGTGGCACCGACCACGATCGTCGCGACCAGCCCGATGAGCGGCAGGGTCAGCACCGCGATCGGGAGCGGGTCCCACGACCGGGTGACCGGCGGCACCGGCTTCCGGGGCCGGCGCTTGGCCGCGGCAGCGGCCTGCTCGACCAGCTCGCGCACCCGCTCCGCCTGGCTCTCGACCCGGGCCCGGCCGTCCTCGACCACCAGGCCGCGCAGCGGCACCCGCGGCGCCGCCGCGATCCCGCGCATCGGTGTCTGGCCCGCCCGCCCGAGCTCACGGCGCGAGTGGCCGATCGCCGCGCAGCTGTAGCGGCGATCGCCGGTGTCGATCAGGAGGTACTGACCGGCGGAGACCAGCTCGATCTGCTCGCACGGGATCTGCACGGTGCTGAGTGAGCCGACCACGTGGACGTCGCGCTCCCCGAGGCGCACGCACGGGCGCAGCAGCACCGCCCACACCACGCCGGCGAAGAGCAGCAGCCCGCAGCAGACCTCGGCGCTCGTGCCGCTCGGCGAGCCGATGACGAAGGCGACACCGAGCACCACCGCAGCGGCCGCGCCGAGCGCGCCGACGACCAGGCCCCGGGTGGGGCGATAGGTACGCACCCCTCAGTAGAGCCGAACGCGCGGGTCGAGCACCGAGTAGAGGATGTCGACGAAGAAGTTCATCACGACGACGAGCGCGCTGACCACCAGGACGGTGCCGATGATGATCGGCAGGTCCTGGTCACGGATCGCGGTGACCGCCTGCCGGCCGAGACCGTCGAGCTGGAAGACCTGCTCGGTCACGACCGTGCCGCCGGCCAGCGTGGCCAGGTCGATGCCGAACTGGGTGACGACCGGCGTCAGCGCGCTGCGCAGACCGTGCCGCAGGACCACCCTGCGCTCCGAGAGTCCCTTGGCGCGCGCCGTACGGATGTAGTCCTCACTGAGCACCTCGAGCATCGAGCCACGGGTGAACCGGGTGTACGCCGCAGCGGTGAGCAGCGCGAGGGTGATCCACGGCAGGATCAGGTGACGGAACCACTGCCAAGGCCCGTGTTGGGAGTCGGCCAGCGTGCCGTGCCCGAAGAACGGGACGTACCCGCCCGATGGCAGCCAGTTGTTGCCATGCTTGATCAGGGCGTAGACGCCGAGGAGGAACAGCGAGCCCAGCACGAACGACGGCATCGAGTAGAAGAACAGCGCCAGGACGTTGAGCACCCGGTCGAGCAGGCTGCGCGGGCGAACCGCTGAGATCACGCCGCTGCTGATGCCGAGGATGAGCCAGATGACCGCCGCACCGATCGCCACCGAGAAGCTCACCGGGGCGGCGTCACGGATCAGGGAGGTGACCGACTGGTTGTGGTAGTAGTCGTGGCCCAGGTCGCCGTGCATGGCACGCCAGACGAAGTGCCCGAACTGCCACCACAGCGGCTTGTCCAGCCCGAGGCGGTGGTTGATCGAGTCCACGACGGCCTGGGAGGCACCCTTGCCGGCGAGCGTCCGCGCGACGTTGTTCGGCGTCGCGAAGAACAGCGTGAACGTCACGAGCGTGACCAGGAAGATCACCACGAGGCTGGTGATCAGACGGTTGATCAGATAACGGATCACTTCTTCAGCAACCTGTCCGCGTTGGGGTCGAAGGCATCACGGATGCCGTCGCCGAGGAGGTTGAACGCCAGGGTCGTGATGATCAGCGCGATGCCGGGGAACACGACCATCCACCACGCGTGCTCGTAGAGGTTGCCGTTCGCGGCGGCGTTGAGGGTGTCGCCCCAGTCGGCCGTCGGCGCCGGTACGCCGAGTCCGAGGAACGCGAGCGTCGCCTCGCTGACCACGGCGATCGGGATCGTCAGGGAGGCGTAGATGATGACCGGCATCAGCAGGTTCGGCAGCACATCGACGAGCATGATCCTGATGTTCCCGGCCCCGAGGGAGCGCGCGGCTTCGACGAACTCGCGCTCGCGCAGCGAGAGCACCTGGCCGCGCACGATGCGGGCCATGCTCGCCCAGCTGAAGAACGCGATGACGAAGACCGTGATGGCGACCTTCTGGCCGAAGATCGCGACCATGCCGAGACCGACGAGCAGGAACGGCATCGAGAGGACGACGTCCATGAAGCGTGCGAGCACGATGTCGACGACGCCGCCGAGGTAGCCCGCGACCAGGCCGATCCCGACGCCGATGATCACCGCGAGCGCGGTGGACAGCAGGCCGATGCCGAGCGACACGCGGGCGCCGTACACGATCCGGATCAGCAGGTCGCGGCCTCCCTGGTCGGTGCCGAGGAGGTGGCCACCCTGACCCGGCCCGATCGGCAGGCTCTGACCGTTGAGGCCGTTCATGATGTCCTCGTAGTTGGGGTCCTGGCCGACCATGCTGCTGATCAGCGGCGCGAGGATCGCCATCAGGCACAGCAGGATCAGGACCACACCGGAGACCATCGCGACCCGGTCGCGGCGCAGCCGGCGCCAGGCCAGGGCCCACGGACCGCGTGCGACGATCGCGCGCTTCTCGACGGAGGGCGCCGCCGTGGGCGTCGTCACAGGTGTCAGGTCAGACATCGTCGCCTCCCGCGTTCTTCTCGGTCGAGGCCGAGGCCTGGGTCTCGAGGTCGACGTTCACGAAGTCGGCGTCGTCGATGCCGACGTCGGTCTCGTCGATCATCGGCGTGTACGCCGTGAGGTCCTCGCCCGGCTCCAGCGGGTGCCAGCACTCCAGCACCTGGGCCTCGAAGCCGGCACCGGCCAGCACGCGCGGCTCAGGCAGGTCGGTCACGCAGTCGGGGCGTGCCTTGAGGCAGCGGGGGTGGAACCGGCAGCCCGACGGCGGGGCGATCGGCGACGGCGGGTCGCCCGGCAGCACGATCCGCTCACGCTGCTCGGCCTCGTCGGGGTCGGCCGGCGGCAGCGCGGAGAGCAACGAGCGCGTGTAGGGGTGCCGGCTCTCGTCGAACAGCGTGCGCGCGGGCGCGGTCTCCACGATCCGACCGAGGTACATCACCGCGATCCGATCGCTGATGTGGCGCACCACGGACAGGTCGTGGGAGATGAACAGGTAGGTCAGGCCGAACTCGTCCTGCAGTCTCTTGAGCAGGTTGAGCACCTGCGCCTGCACCGACACGTCCAGGGCCGAGACCGGCTCGTCGCAGACGATCAGCTTGGGCCGCAGCGCAACGGCACGCGCTACGCCGATGCGCTGGCGCTGGCCGCCGGAGAAGTCCGCCGGGTAGCGGTTGTAGTGCTCGGGGTTGAGGCCGACCAGCTCCATCAGCTCCTGGACCTGGCGCTTGCGGTCGGCACCCTTGGCCATGCCGTGGATCGCGAACGCGTCGCCGATGATCGAGCCGACGCGGCGGCGCGGGTTCAGCGAGCCGTACGGGTCCTGGAAGATCATCTGCATCTCACGGCGGACCGGACGCATCTGACCGCGCTTGAGCTTGGTGACGTCGCGGCCGTCGAACTCGAGGGTGCCGTCGGTGACGTCGTAGAGCTTGGTGATGCACCGCGCCAGCGTCGACTTGCCACAGCCGGTCTCACCGACCAGGCCGAGGGTCTCGCCCTTGCGGATCTCCAGGCTCACGCCGTCGACGGCGTGGAGGTACTCGCGGTGGCCCAGCAGGCTGGAGGAACGTACGGCGAAGTGCTTGCGTACGTCGCTCGCGCGCAGCAGCACGTCGGAGGGCGAGCCGCCCGTCTCGGCGACGGTCGTCTCGGAGGTGGCACTCATCAGGCACCTTCTCCTTCCAGCTTGAGGGTGCGCAGCGCCTGACGCTCGTCGCGGTACGCCGGCAGCCAGCACGCGGACTCATGGTTCGGCGTGCCGAAGACCGGCATCGGCAGCGGACGCTCCGTGGAGCACCGGGAGAACGCGTAGCGGCACCGCGGCTCGAACGGACAGCCGGGCGGCAGCGAGATCAAGCTCGGTGGGGAGCCCTTGATCGGGCGCAGCTCCTCGCCGGCGGCGACCCGGCCGGGGATCGAGTCGAGCAGCCCCTCGGTGTAGGGGTGGTGGAAGTCGTAGAAGGTGTCACGTCGCGAGGCGCGCTCCATGATGGCGCCGGCGTACATGACCACGACCTCGTCGGCCATCTCGGCGATGACGCCGAGGTCGTGGGTGATCAGGATGATCGCGGTGCCGAACTCCTCCTGGACCTTCTGCATGAGGCCGAGGACCTGGGCCTGCACCGTGACGTCGAGCGCGGTGGTCGGCTCGTCGGCGATCAGCAGGTCGGGGTTGAGCGCCATCGCCATCGCGATCATCACGCGCTGGCGCATGCCGCCGGAGAACTGGTGGGGGTAGTCGTCGACCCGCTTGGTGGGGTGCGGGATGCCGACCATCCCGAGCAGGTCGACCGCGCGGGCCTTGGCCTGCTTGCGGCTGACCGACTTCTCGTGGTTGCGGATCAGCTCGGAGATCTGCCAGCCGACCTTGTACGCCGGGTGCAGCGAGGTGAGCGGGTCCTGGAAGATCATGCCGATCCGCTTGCCGCGCACGGCGCGCAGCTGAGCAGGCTTGGCATGCACCAGGTCGAGCCCGTCGAAGACGGCCGATCCGGTGATGCGGGCACCGCGGGCGAGCCCGGTCAGGGCTTGCGTCGAGACGCTCTTCCCTGAACCGGACTCACCCACGATGCCGAGGGTCCGACCGCGGTCGATCTCGAAGGAGACTCCTCTGACTGCTTGGACGACGCCGTCATCGGTGTCGAAGTTGACCTGGAGGTCGTTGACTTCGAGAAGGGCCACGGTCGGACTACCCCTGCTTTCTTACTTCTTGAAGAAGTCGGCGAGTGCCGACTCGGCCTTGGCCTGGGAGAACGGGTACAGGTCGAAGTCCTTCGACCCGTCGATCTCCTTGGGCAGGACGTGCGTCAGCGGCGGGTAGAGCATGCTCGGTCCCATCGCCTTGAGCATCTCGGCCCGGTTGATCGCGTACGACAGCGCCCGCCGGAACGCCGGGTCCTTCATGGCCCCGTCGTTGTTCGGCGAGATCGTGTTGAACACGATGTACGGGTTCGACGACGACGTCGGGGTCAGGTCGAGGTTCTTGTCGCCCTTCGCCTGCAGGCCGGGCACCTCGGTGCCGAGCGGGAAGGTGTCCCAGAAGGAGTCGTAGTCCGGGCTACCGGTCTGCAGCTTCTTCAGGATGTCGCCCTGGTCACCGGTCTCGTTCGCAACGATCTTCTTGAAGTTCTGCTTGCGGATCGGGTCGGTGCTCTGCTTCCAGACCGGGTTCTGCTCGTAGACGATCGACTTGGCCGGCTTGTACTCGGCGACCTGGTAAGGACCGTTCGAGAGGGTGTGCTGGTTGACGCCCGTGCCGGGGAGGTAGTTGTTGTACTCCTCGGGCACCGGGGTCGACAGTGCCGGCAGCGTCAGCATGTCGGTGAAGTACGGCGAGGCGTGGGTCAGGTGGTAGACCACGGTCGAGTCGTTCGGGGCGGTGACGGCCTTGAACGGCGTGGACTCCATCGCCTTGGTCAGCGACGCCGGGGTGGGCTTGTCGCCGGCCGCCTTGGCGAACGCTGCGCAGTAGTCGTTGTAGCCGTCGAGCAGGTCGGCGTAGTCCGCCGAGCCGCCGAAGGGCTGGACCGGGTTGCAGCTGCGCTCGACGTCGCGGACGACGTCACCGGCGACGACCGGGCGGGCCGGCTTGCTGTTCCACATCACGCCGCTGCGCATGTGGACGGTGACGGTCTTGCCGTCCTTGCTGATCTGCGGCATGCCGGTGGCGATGTCGGGGGCGACCGTGGTGGTCTTCCCCGCGATCGCCGGGTAGCTGTACAGCTGTCGGTTGATCATGCGGAGGTTGACGTAGTCCTGGCTGTAGTAGGACGCCGTCGGGTCCATCCACTCGATGTCGCTGATGCCCAGGAGGTTCAGCGTGTCCGAGTTGGCGCCGGTCTTGACCAGGTTCGTCGGGTCGTACTGCTGGAAGGCCGGGATGGTGATCGCGTTCGAGATGTTCTTGGAGTGGTAGTTCGGGTTGACCGGGTCGGTCAGCGGGACGAACGGGGCGTCCTCCATGACCTGGCGGTCGGCCTGGGCCCACAGCTTGAGCGCCTCAGCGTTGCTGTCGGTGCCGTTCGCCTTCGCGATCAGCGCGTTGGTCTTCGGGCTGTCGTAGAAGCCGAAGTTGCTGCCGGCCGGCGGGAAGGCCTTCTTGCCGTAGAAGAGCGGCAGGAAGAACGACGCCGCGCCGTTGCCGTACCAGTCAGGGCCCCAACCGGCCAGGGTGATGTCCCAGTCGCCGGCCTTGGCCGAGTCGCCCTGGGTCAGGTACTTGGCGTAGAAGTCGCTCTGCGAGGCGGGAAGCCCCTTGACCTTGAGCCCGACCTGCGACAGCTGCTGCTGGAGGTTCTCGAAGCCCTTCTTGCTGGCGGCGGAGTCGGGGCGATACAGGATCGTCAGAGTGACCTGTTGGCCGTTGGACAGCTTGACCGGTCCAGCCGCCTCGTGGTTGTTGTTGCTGCCACAGCCGGCAAGGCCCGCCGTGGCCGCGGTGGCAACGACTATCGCCGGCACCATCCGCTTCATGAACTTGCGCATTCGTCCTCCTCATTGGAGCAAGAGGAGGCCCGAATGAGCACCCCTCGACTGGTGGCCCCGAGCAGGGCACCGAGGGCGACGCTATGCCGTCCGGGTCGCCCGGGGAATCACCGACGAATAACGATCTGGCCACGACGCACGCCGCAGGCGCTCGTCGTGGCCAGATCAGAGGATCACGGGCGGATCAGTCCGCCTGCGGGACATCCTTCGCCGGCTTGGCGTCGACGCCTGCTTCCTTCCGCTGCCCCGGGGTGATCGGAGCCGGGGCCGCGGTGAGCGGGTCGAAGCCGCCACCGGACTTGGGGAAGGCGATGACCTCACGGATCGAGTCGGCCTTGGCCAGCATCGCGACGATGCGGTCCATGCCCACGGCGATGCCGCCGTGCGGCGGGGCGCCGTACTTGAAGGCGTCGAGGAGGAAGCCGAACTTCTCCTGAGCCTCGTCGTCGCTGATGCCCATCACGTTGAAGACGCGCTTCTGGACGTCCTCGCGGTGGATCCGGATCGATCCGCCGCCCAGCTCGCTGCCGTTGCAGACGATGTCGTAGGCGTAGGCCAGCGCGGAGCCGGGGTCGGTGTCGAAGGTGTCGGCGTACTCGGGCTTGGGGCCGGTGAAGGCGTGGTGGACCGCGGTCCACTCCCCCGCGCCGACGGCCACGTCGCCCGAGGCGACCGCGTCACCCGCGGGCTCGAACATGGGGGCGTCGACGACCCACGTGAAGGCGAAGGCGTCCTCGTCGATCAGGCCGCAGCGCTTGCCGATCTCGAGGCGGGCGGCGCCGAGGAGCGCCCGCATCGGCTTGGTCGCACCGGCACCGAAGAAGATGCAGTCACCTGGCTGCGCCCCGACGTGGGCGGCCAGTCCGGCCTTCTCGTCGTCGGAGAGGTTCTTGGCGACGGGGCCGCCGAGCTCGCCGTCCTCCTGCACCAGGACGTAGGCCAGACCGCGGGCGCCGCGCTGCTTGGCCCACTCCTGCCAGGCGTCGAGCTGCTTGCGGGGCTGGCTCGCGCCGCCCGGCATGACCACGGCGCCGACGTACTCGGCCTGGAACACACGGAAGGGGGTGTCCTTGAAGTAGTCCGTGCACTCGACGAGCTCGAGACCCATGCGCAGGTCGGGCTTGTCGGAGCCGTAGAGACGCATCGCGTCGGCGTACGTCATGCGCGGGATGGGCGTCGGGATGGTCTCGCCGATCTGCGCCCACATCGCGGTGAGGACGTCCTCCATGAGGTCGATGACGTCCTCCTGGTCGACGAAGCTCATCTCGATGTCGAGCTGGGTGAACTCCGGCTGGCGGTCGGCGCGGAAGTCCTCGTCGCGGTAGCAGCGCGCGATCTGGAAGTAGCGCTCGAGGCCGCCGACCATCAGCAGCTGCTTGAACAGCTGCGGGCTCTGCGGCAGGGCGTACCAGCTGCCGGGGTGCAGGCGGGCCGGCACCAGGAAGTCACGGGCGCCCTCGGGCGTCGAGCGGGTCAGCGTCGGGGTCTCGACCTCGACGAAGCCGTGCTGGTCGAGCACGTCGCGGGCGGCCTTGTTGACCTTCGAGCGCAGCCGGATCGCGGCGGCCGGGCCGGAGCGGCGCAGGTCGAGGTAGCGGTGCTTGAGGCGCGCCTCCTCGCCGACCTCGCCCGCGGAGCTGGCGTCGTCGATCGGGAACGGCAGCGGAGCGCTGGCGTTGAGCACCTCGAGCTCGGTGACGACGACCTCGACCTCACCGGTCGCCACGTTGGGGTTGACGTTCTCCGGCGTACGGGCGATGACCTCGCCGACGACCTTGATGCAGAACTCGCTGCGCAGGGCGTGGGCCTGGTCCTCGTCGCGGAAGACCGCCTGCACGACGCCGCTGGCGTCGCGCACGTCGATGAAGGTGACCCCGCCGTGATCGCGCCGACGGGCCACCCAGCCAGCGAGGGTGACGGTCTGGCCGACGTGCTCGGCACGCAGGGTGCCGGCGTCGTGTGTGCGGATCAAGAGAGCTGCTCCTTGGTGATCACCTGCGGGCGCAGGTCGGTGGCGGGCGGGGTCCAGGTGGCCGGGTCGACGCTGACCTGCTCCCCCGTGCGGATGTCCTTGGCCTCAAAGCTCGAAGGACCGTCCTCGGCTCCGTCTGCATTGGGGCGCTCGAAGAGGACGAACGGGATGCCGCGCTTCTCGGCGTACTTGATCTGCTTGCCGAACTTGTCGGCCTTGGCCGCGACCTCGGTGGGTACGCCGTTGCGGCGCAGCTGCTGGGCGACGGCATCGGCCGCCGGGCGCGACTCCTCGTTGGCGAGCGCGACGAGAACGGCGCTCGGGACGCTGCGGCCACCGGTCAGGTAGCCCTTCTGCAGCAGAGGGACGAGCAGCCTGCTCAGGCCCAGCGAGATGCCGACGCCGGGGTAGGTGCTGCGGCCGTCGGTCGCGAGGGCGTCGTAGCGACCGCCGGAGCAGATCGAGCCGAGGCCCTCGAAGCCGGTCAGGCGGGTCTCGAAGACCGTGCCGGTGTAGTAGTCGAGGCCGCGGGCGATCTTGAGGTCGGCGACGACCTTGACGGTCTCGGAGGTCACGGGCGCGCAGCCCTCGACGACGGCGGCGAGCTCGGCGAGACCGTCCTCGAGGAGGTCGCTGGCCACACCGAGGGTGCGGACCTGCTCGACGAAGGACGCGTCCTCGGACTCGATGGTGGCGAGCTGGAGGCAGAGGTCGGCCTGCTTCTCGTCGAGGCCGGCGTCGCTCTGCAGCAGCTCGCGGACCTTCTCGACGGGAAGCTTGTCCAGCTTGTCGATGACCTGCATGACCTTGTCGGTGTCGCTCGCGCCGACGCCCTCGTAGAAGCCTTGGATCAGCTTGCGGTTGTTGACCTGGAGCCGGAACCCCGGGAGGAACTCGAGCTGGCTGAGGGCCTCGACCATGACGCGGGCGACCTCGACGTCGTGGTGGAACGGCAGCACGTCGCGACCGACGATGTCGATGTCGGCCTGGGTGAACTCGCGGAAGCGGCCCTCCTGGGGGCGCTCGCCGCGCCACACCTTCTGGATCTGCCAACGGCGGAACGGGAACTCCAGCTTGCCGGCGTTCTCCAGGACGTAACGGGCGAAGGGCACCGTCAGGTCGAAGTGCAGGCCCATGCCGGCGTCGCCGTCGGTGTCGTGCAGGCGCTTGAGGACGTAGACCTCCTTGGAGGTCTCCCCCTTGCGCAGCAGCTGGTCCATCGGCTCGACGGCGCGGGTCTCGATGTTGCCGAACCCGTGCAGCTCGAAGGTGCGCGCCAGGGTGGCGATCACCTGCTGCTCGACCACGCGGTCGGCAGGCAGCAGCTCGGGGAACCCGCTGAGCGGCGTGGGCTTGGCCATCAGTGGCCCCGCGCGCTGTTGCTGGTCGTGTCGGTCTCGATGAGGTCGCGCAGGAACATGTTGGTCGCGCGCTCCTGGCCGATGCTGGTCTGCGCGCCGTGGCCGGGCAGGACGGCGATGTCGTCGCGCAGCGGCAGGATCTTGGTGCGCAGGCTCTCGAGCATCATGGCGTGGTCGCCGCCCGGCAGGTCGGTGCGGCCGATCGACCCCTGGAAGAGCAGGTCGCCGGAGAACATGACCTCGGAGATGTCATCGAGCGCGTACGGCGTACGGAAGATGATCGAGCCCTGGGTGTGGCCCGGCGTGTGGTCGACGTCGAAGGTCAGGCCCGCGACCTCGAACCGCGCGCCGTCGCCGATCTCCACGACGTTGTCCGGCTCGGCGTAGGAGTAGCCGGCCCCGAGCAGCATCTTGGCCGCCTCCGGGCTGTGCGCGGGCATCGGGTCGATGAGCAGGCTGCGGTCCTTGGGGTGGATGTACGCCGTCGCGTCGTACGTCCCCGCCACGGGGGTGACCGAGAACGTGTGGTCGGCGTGGCCGTGCGTCACCAGGACGGCGACGGGCTTGAGCCGGTGCTCTGCGACGATCTGCGCGATCCCCTCTGCGGCGCCCATTCCCGGGTCGATCACGACGCACTCGCTGCCCGCACCAGTGGCAGCGACGTAGCAGTTGGTCCCGAAGGGACCGGCGGGGAATCCGGCGATCAGCACCGACCCAGCCTATCGGCCGGGCAGGGGGTGATTAGCATTGCCTACCGTGACTACCTCCGACTGGGGACGCGTCGACTCCGACGGCACCGTCTACGTGAAGACGAGCGACGGCGAGCGCGCCGTCGGACAGGTGCCAGACGTCTCGGCCGAAGAGGCCCTGGCCTTCTACACCAAGCGGTACGACGCCCTCGCTCTCGAGGTCGACCTGCTGCACAAGCGCGTCTCCACGGGGCTGCTCGGTCCCGACGAGGCAGCCTCCGCGATCAAGACGGTCCGCGGTCAGCTGGCCGAGGCGAACGCCGTCGGCGACCTCGCCGCGCTCGGGGCCAAGCTCGACGAGCTCGGTCCGGTGCTCGCCTCGCAGCGCGAGGCCCGCCGCGCGGAGAAGGCCGCGCGTGGCGCCGAGTCGCGCGCCGCGAAGGAGAAGCTGGCCGAGGAGGCGGAGAAGATCGCCGCCGGCCGCGACTGGCGCGGAGGCGCCAACCGCCTGCGCGAGCTGCTCGACGAGTGGAAGGCGCTCCCCCGTCTCGACCGTGCGGCCGACGACACGCTGTGGAAGCGCTTCTCGTCGGCGCGGTCGGCGTACACCAAGGCGCGCAAGGCGCACTTCGCCGAGCAGGACTCCAAGCGCGCGGGTGCGCAGGTCGTCAAGCAGCGGCTCGCCGAGGAGGCCGAGAAGCTGGCCGACTCCACCGACTGGGGCCTGACCTCGGGCCGCTACCGCGAGCTGATGCGCCAGTGGAAGGCGGCCGGTCCGGCCCCCAAGGGCATCGACGACGAGCTGTGGGCTCGGTTCCGCGGCGCCCAGGACAAGTTCTTCGGCGCCCGCGACGCCGCCAACTCGGCGATGGACGAGGAGTTCACCGCCAACGCGGTCGTCAAGGAGCAGCTGCTGGTCGAGGCCGAGGCGCTGCTGCCCGTGACCGACCTCGCTGCCGCGAAGGCGGCCTTCCGCGACCTGGCTGACCGCTGGGATGCCGCCGGCAAGGTCCCCCGCGACCGGATGAAGGACCTCGAGGGCCGCATCCGCGCCGTCGAGCAGGCCATCCGCAAGGTCGAGGACGACCAGTGGAAGCGCACCGACCCCGAGAAGTCCGCCCGCGCCGACGACATGGTCTCCAAGCTCGAGGCCGCCATCGCCGAGGCCGAGGCCAAGCTCGAGAAGGCCCGCGCCGCCGGCGATGCCAAGAAGGTCAAGGAGCTCGAGGCCAACCTCGAGGGTCGTCGTTCGTTCCTGGAGATGGCCAAGAAGGCGTCCGCAGAGTTTTCCTAGGGCGACCGCGCACCGGTTGGAATCACCGGTTCACCGGTGATTCCTGCACTTCCACCCCGTTGCATTGGTCTGGAAGTGCAGGAACTGGTGAGAGCCAGTGACTGGTGGGGCCTGTGGGGTCAGCTCGCCGTACGCCGCCGGGCAACGGAAGCGATGAACGCGCGCAGGCGTACGGCGAGACGCGCCGGGTCGGCCAGATCGGCCCACACGATGCGGAAGCACGCCCAACCGGTCAGCTCCCGAACGCGATCCTCCCGTCGCTTCTCCGCAATGACGGCGTCAGCGACGCTCTCGCCGGGGCGGCGGTATTTTTCGTACTTCTGGCGTCCATCGAACTCGATCCAGAAGCCCCGCTCGGGATCGGCGAAGTCGAGCCGCGCGACCAGGTTCCCGTCATCGAAGATCTCCAGCTGGACCTCTGGGATCCGGAAGCCAGCTCGCCACAGGAAGTGAGCGACCCGCGACTCTCCGACCGACTCGATCTTCGGATTGGCGAGCTGGAGAACCAGCCTGGTCTGCAACGATCGGGGCCACCGGTCCATCTCGGCGTCGTACCTCGCGGCAAGCTGCTCGAGCGTGAAGTCGCCTCGATGCAGGTAGAAGTTGGTGACCGCGAGCGCAGGAGCGAGCCCGGCGACCGTTGCCAGCTCGAGGCTGGCGCGCAACGGGGAGCTCAATCGGGTGCCGTGCTCCTCCACGACATCGCCGTCGCGGAGCCGTCCGCTGTGCTGCTGGATCCCGGCCTCCTTGCGGCCGGACCGTTGGTCGTCGCGGGTGACGTGGACGTTCGCGAGCTCGAGCCCCCACATGGGCCCATCGGTCAGGGCGACCGCCGACACATGGCTCAGCCAGAGATTGGTGCGCCGTTGCACGTACAGGAATCACCGGTGAACCGGTGATTCCTGCGCGAGGAGCCGGCTAGGCCGTCACCCGGTACACGTCGAACACCCCGGGCACAGCCCGAACAGCGGCGAGGACGGTGTCGAGGTGCTTGGCGTCGGCCATCTCGAAGGTGAAGCGGAGCTTGGCGACGCGGTCGCGGGAGGTGGTCAGATTGGCCGACTGGAGCGAGAGATGCGCGTCGGAGAGGACCAGGGTGATGTCGGTGAGGAGCCGCGAGCGGTCGAGGGCCTCGACCTGGATGTTGACCAGGAACGAGGAGTTGCCGGTGGGAGCCCACTCGACCTCGAGGACCTTCTCGGGCTGGCCGAGGAGGTTGGCCGCGTTGGTGCAGTCCTTGCGGTGCACCGAGACTCCCCCGCCCTTGGTGACGAAGCCGAGGATGTCGTCGGGCGGGACCGGCGTGCAGCACTTGGCGAGCTTGATCCAGACGTCCGGGGCGCCCTTGACGATCACGCCGCTGTCGCCGCCGCCGGCGAGGCGCGACCTCGAGCGGCGACCGGTGATCGTGACGGCCTCGGCGAGGTCCTCCTGCGCTCCCTCGCCGCCGCCGTGCATCTCCACCACACGGCGTACGACGGTCTGCGCGCTGAGGTTGCTCTCGCCGACCGCGGCGTACAGGGCGGAGACGTCGGCGAGCTTGAACTGCTCGGCGACGTGCGAGAGCGAGTCGTGGGACAGCAGCCGCTTGAGGGGCAGACCCTCCTTGCGCATCAGCTTGGCGATCTCGTCCTTGCCGTGGTCGATCGCCTCCTCGCGCCGTTCCTTGGTGAACCACTGACGGATCTTGGAACGCGCCCGCTGCGACTTCACGAAGCCGAGCCAGTCCTGCGACGGGCCCGCGGTCGGCGACTTGGAGGTGAACACCTCGACGACGTCGCCGTTCTCCAGCGTCGACTCGAGCGGGACGAGCCGGCCGTTCACCCGGGCACCGATCGTCTTGTACCCGACCTCGGTGTGTACGGCGAACGCGAAGTCGACCGGCGTGGCGCCGGTCGGGAGCGCGATCACGTCACCGCGCGGGGTGAAGACGTAGGTCTCGGCCTGGTTGATCTCGAAGCGCAGCGACTCCAGGAACTCGCCCGGGTCCTCGACCTCGGACTGCCAGTCGAGCAGCTGACGCACCCAGGACATGTCGTCCATGTCGCCGCGCTTGTCGGTGTCCTGGCCGGTGCGGCCGTCCTCCTTGTACTTCCAGTGCGCCGCGACGCCGTACTCGGCCCGACGATGCATCGCGAAGGTGCGCACCTGCATCTCGACCGGCTTGCCCTGCGGCCCGATCACGGTCGTGTGCAGCGACTGGTACATGTTGAACTTCGGCATCGCGACGTAGTCCTTGAACCGCCCGAGCACCGGGTTCCAGCGCGAGTGCAGGACACCGAGGACGCCGTAGCAGTCGCGGTCCTGCTCGACCAGGATCCGGATGCCGACCAGGTCGTAGATGTCGGCGAAGTCGCGGCCGCCGACGATCATCTTCTGGTAGATTGAGTAGTAGTGCTTCGGGCGACCGGTCACGGTCGCCTTGATCTTCGCCTCGCGCAGGTCGCCCTCGACCTGGTTGATCACCTCGGCCAGGAAGTTGTCGCGCGAGGGCGCGCGCTCCGCGACCATCCGCACGATCTCGTCGTAGATCTTCGGGTGCAGCGTCGCGAACGAGAGGTCCTCGAGCTCCCACTTGATCGTGTTCATGCCGAGGCGGTGGGCCAGCGGCGCATAGATGTCGAGCGTCTCGCGCGCCTTGCGCTCCTGCGTCGACTGCTTGACGAACCGCAGGGTCCGCATGTTGTGCAGCCGGTCGGCGAGCTTGATGACCAGGACCCGGATGTCGCGCGACATCGCGACGATCATCTTGCGGATCGTCTCGGCGTTGGCGTTCTCGCCGTACACGACCTTGTCGAGCTTGGTGACGCCGTCGACGAGCTGGGCCACCTCGTCACCGAAGTCGCGCCGGCACTGCTCCAGGGTGTACTCGGTGTCCTCCACCGTGTCGTGCAGAAGCGCCGCCACCAGCGTTGCCTCGGTCATGCCGATGCCGGCGAGGATCGTCGTCACCGCGAGCGGGTGGGTGATGTACGGCTCGCCGCTCTTGCGCTTCTGGTCGCCGTGCAGGCGTTCGGCCGTCAGGTACGCGCGCTCCAGGAGCGCCAGGTCGGCCTTCGGGTGATTGGCGCGTACGGCGCGGAACAGCGACTCGAGCACCGGGTTCGGACTCGTCCGCGAGCCCATCCGCGCGAGTCGGGCGCGTACTGCCGAGGGGCGCGGTGTGGTGCGTTCCTCGGTCATTGCACCAGTCTAGTGAGGACGCGCCTGCCGGCGCAGGGACCTCAGATTGTCAGCAGCGAGGTGACTCGGCGCCCGGCGACCGCCGCGCGGCCCGGCAGGAACGACAGATCCATCAGGAACGCCAGGCCGACGACGCTCGCACCGGCCCGCTCGACGAGCTCGCAGGTGGCCTGCGCCGTACCGCCGGTGGCGAGGACGTCGTCGACGACGAGCACCCGCTCCCCCGGCGCCAAGGCATCGGCCTGGATCTCCAACGTCGCGGTGCCGTACTCGAGCGCGTAGTCGACCGAGAGCAGCTCGCCGGGCAGCTTGCCGGGCTTGCGCGCGGGGACGAACCCGACGCCGAGGGCCAACGCGACGGGCGCGCCGAGGAGGAAGCCGCGGGACTCCATCCCGACCACCTTGTCGACGACCACGTCATCGCCGGAGCGTCCGGCGGCCGCCAGCGCATCCACCACCGCCGCGAACCCGGCGGGGTCCGCGAGCAGCGGCATGATGTCCTTGAACAGCACGCCCTCCGACGGGAAGTCCGGGACGTCCCGCACCAGCCGCTGGAGTACGCCGGAAGCCGACTCTCCTGCCAGGTCCACGAGCGTGCTCAGCGCTGCGAGCGCGGCTTGCGCTTGGGCTGCGTGCGCCCCGCAGCACCGCTCTCGCCGGTCGGCCGGTGCTGATCGGGCAGCGTGCGTCCCTTGCCCATCGCCGAGCTCTTCGGCTCGGGGCGGGGCGTCGTGGGCGCCTCGTAGCCATCGACGTCGACCGGCTTGGCGCCGGACTGGTTCGAGGTCTTGCCGACCGCCTCCTCCGTGCCGAGGGGCATGTTCTCGCGGAACGTCGGGATGGCGGCGTACGGGTCGACCGCGGCAGCGGCCTTGGCCCGAGCGGCACGGCGGGCCTGCTCCTGGATCGGCGTCTCGCGGCCCTTGAGGTGCACGATGACGCGCGGGGCGAGCATGACCGAGGAGTAGACGCCGGCGCCCATGCCGACGAACTGCGCGAGCGCGAGGTCCTTCAGCGAGCTGGCGCCGAGGAGCGCCGAGCTGACGAACAGGATCGCGCCGATCGGGATGAGCGCGACGATCGAGGTGTTGATCGAGCGCACCAGGGTCTGGTTGACGGCGAGGTTGGTCGCGTCGGCGTACGACTGCGTCTTCTTGCGGAGCTTGGTGGTGTTCTCCTTGATCTTGTCGAAGACGACCACCGTGTCGTAGAGCGAGAAGCCGAGGATCGCGAGCAGGCCGGTGACCGCGGCAGGCGTCACCTCGAAGCCGGAGAGCGCGTAGATGCCGATCGTGATCGCGCAGTCGTGGATCAGCGCGATGAGCGCGCCGACCGACATCTTCCACTCGCGGAAGTAGGCCCAGATGAAGATCACGACGAGGACCAGGAAGATCGCGACACCGAGCGCTGCCCGGTTGGCGACCTCCTTGCCCCAGCTCGGACCGATGTCGGTCTTGGAGATCGCCTGGTCCTTCGCGGTCTGCGGGAAGGTCTTCTCGATGACCGCCGTGACCTGCTCACGCTCGGACTGGTTGAGGCTCTCGGTCTGCACCGTGAGCGCCTCGTTGCCGGCCGTGGTGACCTGCGGCGTGCCGGCGTTCTTGACGTGCGCGTCGGCGATCGCGGAGGCGAGCTTGTCGGCGTTGGACTGCGTGGCGTTGCCCGAGCCGACGTTCGCGCTGAACGAGGTACCGCCCGTGAACTCGACACCGAAGTTCAGGCCACGGAACACCACGCCGCTGAGCGCGAGCGCGATGATGCAGATGGAGACGGCGTACCAGAACCACGGCCGGCCGACGAAGTCGATGGACTTGCGACCCTGGTAGAGATCGTTGCCCAGACGAGACATCTTGCCCATGTCAGGCCTGCCCTCCCATGGTGCTCGGCACATCCGTGCCGAGGGTCTCCTTGCTGAGTCCGGACCACTTGCCGCCCGAGTTGAACGTCTTGAACTGAGCCAGCCACGACACCATCGGCTTGGTGAACCAGAACAGCACCGCGAGGTCGACGACCGTGGACAGGCCGAGCGCGAAGCCGAAGCCCTTCACGACGCCGCTGGCGAAGATGTACAGCACCAGCGCAGACAGGATCGAGACCGTGTTGGCGGCGAGGCGGGTGACCCGCGCGCGGTGCCAACCGGACTCGACCGCGACGCGCATCGACTTGCCGTCACGCATCTCGTCACGGATGCGTTCGAAGAAGATGACGAACGAGTCGGCGGTGATGCCGACCGCGATGATCAGACCCGCGATGCCGGGCAGCGTCAGCGTGAAGCCCGCGCTCTTGGCCAGCAGCAGCACCAGGGCATAGGTGATCGCGGCCGCGACGAACAGCGACGCGACGACGACCAGGCCGAGGCCGCGGTAGTAGAGCAGGCAGTAGAGCATGACCAGCGCGAGGCCGATGGCGCCCGCGAGCATGCCGGCGTGCAGCTGGTTGCCGGCGAGCGAGGGGCCGATGGTGACGGTGCTGGGCTTGTTGAACGCGATCGGCAGGGCGCCGTACTTGAGGCTGGTGGCCAGCGCCTGCGCGCTGTCCTCGGTGAAGCTGCCGCTGATCATCGACTTGCCGTCGGTGATCACGCCGTCCATGGTCGGAGCCGAGATGACCTTGCTGTCCAGCACGATGGCGAACTTCTTGCCGGTGCCGTGCAGCTTGCTGGTGAGGGTGGCGAAGTCGTCCTCGGCGCCGGTCGAGTTCTTCGGGTAGGCCTTGCTCTTGTCGTTGCCCATGGTCAGGTTGACCTGCCACTGGATCTGGCCGGTCTGCACGCCCGCGCTCGCGTCGGTCAGCTCGGTTCCCTCCACGATCGAGGGCGAGAGGAGGTACTTGACCGGCCGGTCCATCTTCGGGTCGCCGCAGGTGACCATCGGCTTGGCCGGGTCGTCCTCGACCTTGGCCGGCTTGTTGGTGGCCGCATCGAGGAGGACGCCCTGGGGCGAGCAGCTGTACTTCGCGAACTCGGCGATCGAGGCGGCATCGGGCGACGCCGACCAGGCCATCGCGGCCTCGACGGTGTTGGGGTCCTTCGCATCGGTGGTCCCGCTCGGCGCGGCGGTGGTCGACGCCGTGGCGGTCGGCGAGGCGGTCGCGGAGGCACTCGGCCTGGGCTTGGGCTTGGCCGCGACCCGCCCGAAGCCGGGTGCGACGCGGCCGTTGCCGGTGGTCACCGGACCGGGGGCCGGGGCCTGGGCGGACGCGCACGCGTCGGACTGGTCCTGCTCACAGGCCACCAGGCGGAACCGCAGCACGGCCTGCCGCTTGGCGATCTCCTCGAGCTGGTCGGCATGGCTGGTCGACTTGGGGATCGAGACCAGGATGTGGTTGGAACCCTGGGTGTTGACCGCGACCTCCGAGACACCCGAGGAGTTGACCCGCTGGTCGATGATCTTGCGCGCCTCGTCGAGGTTCTCCTTGGTCGGGGACCCCTTCGCCGTCAGCGTGATCTGGGTGCCGCCCTCGAGGTCGAGACCGAGCGCAGGCTTCCAGGTGCCGGTGAAGGCGGCCAGGCCGTACAGGATGGCCATCCCGAGGCAGAAGATCAGCAGGCTCCGGCCGGGCCGGTGGCGTCGCGCCGCCATGGGTCAGTCCTCTCCGTCGACGGCGCTCTCGCCATCGGTGGTGGTGTACGTCGAGTCGTCCGCGTCGGCGTCAGCGGTGTCGTCCGCCTCGGTGTCCCGGTGGATCTTGGAGGCGATCGCCCCGCGCAGCACACGGATCACGACGCCCTCGGCGACCTCGATGCCGAGGTGGTCGTCGGTGATCTCGGCGACCGTGCCGAACACGCCCGACGTGAGCACGACGTCCTCGCCGATCTCCACGCTGCGCTGCATCGTCAGAGCCTCGGCCTGGCGGCGCTGGGCCGGCCGGATCATGAACAGCCACATCAGCACGAGCGTGACGAGGAGGGGCAGGAGCACAAGCACGTGGGGGCTACTTCCAGAGAGACTGCGGACCGTCCGGCAGTGTAGCCAGGGACACGTCAGCCTCCCCGGCCCGGCCTGCACTCAGTCGGCGAAGAGCGTGCCGTCCCCACCGTCGAGAGGTACGACGGGCGGGGTCAGCCCCAGGTGCAGCCAGGCCGCCCGCGTCGCGATGCGCCCGCGAGGGGTGCGGGCGAGGAAGCCGTTGCGGACCAGGAACGGCTCGGCGACCTCCTCGACCGTCTCGCGCTCCTCGCCCACGGCGACGGCAAGCGTCGAGACGCCGACCGGTCCGCCGCCGAAGCGGCTGCAGAGCGCGTGGATGACCGCACGGTCGAGACGGTCCAGGCCGAGCCGGTCGACCTCGTAGAGGTCGAGGGCCGCCTCGGCGACGGGCCGCGTCACGATGCCGTCGGCGCGCACCTGGGCGAAGTCGCGCACCCGGCGGAGCAGACGGTTGGCGATCCGTGGGGTGCCGCGCGAGCGTGAGGCGATCTCCGCGGAGCCCTCCTCGGTGAGCTCGACGCCGAGCAGACCGGCGGAGCGGTGCACGATCAGGTCGAGCTCGTGCGGCTCGTAGAACTCCAGGTGCGCGGTGAAGCCGAACCGGTCGCGCAGCGGCCCCGGCAGCAGGCCGGCCCGCGTGGTCGCTCCGACCAGCGTGAACTGCGGGATGTCGAGCGGGATGGCCGTCGCACCGGGCCCCTTGCCGATGACGACGTCGACCCGGAAGTCCTCCATGGCGAGGTAGAGCATCTCCTCGGCGGGGCGCGACATCCGGTGGATCTCGTCGATGAAGAGGACGTCGCCCTCGTTGAGGCCGGACAGGATCGAGGCCAGGTCGCCGGCATGCGTGATGGCCGGCCCGCTGGTCACCCGGAGCGCGGCGCCCATCTCGGCCGCGATGATCATCGACAGCGTGGTCTTGCCCAGGCCCGGAGGCCCGGAGAGCAGGACGTGGTCCGGCGTACGGCCTCGTTGCTTGGCGGCCTCGAGGACCAGGCCGAGCTGGTCGCGCACGCGCACCTGGCCGACGACCTCGTCGAGGGTCTTGGGACGCAGCGCCGCCTCGACCGCGCGCTCGTCGCCCTCGGCGTCGACCGCGGTCAGCGAGCGGAGGTAGCCCTCCTCGGCCTCGGCGAGCTCGTCCTCGTGGAAAGGCATGCGGACTACCTTGCCAGCGCGCGGAGCGCGGAGCGCAGCAGCGCGCCCACGTCCGGCGTGGAGCCGGTCGAGACCTCGTCGGAGACGACCTCGATCGCCTTCTCGGCGTCCTTGGTGGCGTAGCCCAGACCCATCAGGCCCTGGAGCACCTGGTCGCGCCACGGTTCGGCCGAGCCGACGCGGGCGAGGGCGCCGCCGGCGCCGATCGGCGCACCGATGCGGTCCTTGAGCTCGAGGATGATCCGCTGCGCGCCCTTCTGGCCGATGCCGGGCACCTTGGTCAACGTCTTCACGTCGTCGCTCGCGACGGCGGCACGGAAGCCGTCCGGTGACAGCACGGCCAGGATCGCCTGGGCGAGCTTGGGCCCCACGCCCGAGGCCGTCTGGGCGAGCTCGAAGATCGACTTCTCGTCCTCGTCGACGAAGCCGAACAGGGTCATCGAGTCCTCGCGCACGATCATGCTGGTCGGCAGCGTCGCCTCCTGGCCGTGGCGCAGGGTGGCCAGGGTCGCGGGCGTGCACATGAGCTCGAGCCCGACTCCCCCGACCTCGAGGACGGCGCTGGACAGGCTGAGGTCGGCGACCCGACCCCGGACGAAGGCGATCACGATGTCTTCCTTCCGGCCGCGGCCAGCGCGGCGTCGATGCGGTCCTGGGCGCCACCGCGCCAGATGTGGGTGATAGCCAGTGCCAGCGCGTCGGCGGCGTCGGCCGGCTTGGGCGGGGCGTCCAGCCGCAGGATGCGGGTGACCATCGCGCCGACCTGCGCCTTGTCGGCGCGACCGCTGCCGGAGACGGCGGCCTTGACCTCGGACGGCGTGTGCAGCGCGACGGGCAGCCCGCGGCGGGCGGCGCAGACCATGGCGATCCCCGCGGCCTGGGCCGTGCCCATGATCGTGGAGACGTCGGACCGGGCGAAGATCCGCTCGATGGCGACCCGGTCGGGGCGGTGCTCGTCGAGCCACGCGTCGATGCCGCGCTCGATCGTCACCAGGCGCTCCGGCACCGCGAGGTGCGAGGAGGTGCGGACGACGCCCACGTCGACCATCGTCAGCGGCCGGCCGACGGTGCCCTCGACCACGCCCAGACCGCACCTGGTCAGGCCGGGATCGATCCCGAGCACCCTCATCGCACACACCCCTGTCGAACGTCTGTTCTATCGCCGCAACGTTAGCCCGAGACGGGACGAGGGGCGCCCGCGACACGCGGGCGCCCCTCGGTCTCAGCGGGCTCGGGTCGCGACCGGCGCGACCACCGAGATCGGGTCAGGCGTCGACCTGCTCCAGGACCTCGTCGGGGATGTCGGCGTTGGAGAAGACGTTCTGCACGTCGTCGAGGTCGTCGAGCACGTCGACGAGCCGCATCACCTTCTCGGCCGTGGCGACGTCGGCGACCGGGATGTCCATCGAGGCGACGAACTCCACGTCGGCGGAGTCGTAGTCGAGACCGGCCTCCTGGACCGCCGTACGGACGGCGACCAGGTCGGTGGCCTCGGACTGGACCTGCCAGGACTCACCGAGGTCGTTGACCTCCTCGGCACCGGCGTCGAGCGTCGCCTCGAGGACGTCGTCCTCGCTGACGTCCTTGCCGTCCTGCGACTTGGCGAGCACGACGATGCCCTTGCGGCCGAACAGGCGCGAGACGGAGCCGGGGTCCGCCATGGTGCCGCCGTTGCGGGTGACCGCGGTGCGGACCTCCATCGCGGCGCGGTTCTTGTTGTCGGTCAGGCACTCGACGAGCAGCGCGACACCGGACGGGCCGTAGACCTCGTACATGATCGTGTCGTAGGAGACCGCGTCCCCGGTGAGACCGGCACCGCGCTTGATGGCGCGATCGATGTTGTCGTTGGGGACCGACGACTTCTTGGCCTTCTGCACCGCGTCGACGAGCGCAGGGTTGCCCGACAGGTCGGCGCCGCCTGCCCGCGCAGCGATCTCGACGACCTTGATCAGCTTGGCGAAGCTCTTGGCCCGCTTGGCGTCGATCGCGGCCTTCTTGTGCTTCGTGGTTGCCCACTTGGAGTGGCCCGACATGAGTCCTCTACTTCCCTGCTGCGCTCTTCAAGACCGAACCCGTCGATCCTAACGGCCGCGCAGGATGCCCGTTTCGGGCCCACCCAGCGGGGGTAGGCCGGTCCTGCACGCACTTTCGGAAAGGCACCGCCGTGGCCGCACCAGTCATCGACACGCCCATCGCCGCTCTCTACAAGGCCGGCAAGATCTACGTCCCACAGGCAGCCGCGACGCTGTCGGCCGCCGCGAGCGCGATCGGGGGGCCGGTGGCGACCCTCGACCTCGGTGCCGCCGCTGCGGGCGACCCGGCGGTGATGAGGGACGCCCTCGCGGTGCTGAGCCAGGTGAGCGCGGCCGCCAGCGCCGGCACCAGGTCGCTCAACGACGCGGCGTTGGCGCTCGTCGCGACAGCCGATGACTTCGTCCGCACCGACACCTCGGTCGCACGCCAGGCCCACGACCTCCAGCGCGCGCTGGGCGATCCTCACAGCAAGCTGGGCCTCGACACGGCCGAGCGCCAGGAGCTCGCGCAGGCACGTCCCGACCAGAGCGCGGTGCCGAAGGCGACCGGTGACCGCAGCGGCGCCGGCGGCGACGGCGAGATCGACATCTTCGGGCTGCACCTGCCGATCCACCAGGACTCCACGCCCGCCCCGACGACCGATCCCGGCACGGACCGAGGCACACGGGACGACACGGAGTCGAACAGCCTGACGGAACTCGCGGACGGCATCTCATGACCGACTTCGACCTCAGCACCTTCACGTCGCAGCTGGCGGAGATCGAGACGTACCTGGGCTACGTCCGTGGCAACGAGGCCGTCGAGACCGAGGCCGCGCAGATCAATGCGCGATTCTCCGACGACAACGACTCCAAGGCCGTGATCTTCCTCAGCCACTGTCCCGACGCGTCGTGCCGACGGGGAAACGCCCTCCGGCTCGCCTACCCCGACGACCTCGAGCAACAGGTCTTCGACGCGCTCCACGCAGCCTGGGACACCGGGCCCACGTGGGCGTCCGGCATCGCCGGCTACCTGGGTTCGATCACCAACCAGATCACCGAGCCGTACATCCCCGGCATGACGTCCGCCATCAGCCAGCTACAGACCGGTGTGGTCCAGCAGCTGAAGGCCCTCAAGGACGACGACTGGGCCTACATCGACGGTCTGTACGACGCGTGGGACGGCGACGCGGGACGCAAGTTCCAGACCCTGTACGACAACTACAACGAACGGATGAACATCTGGGGCCAGTACGCCGGCAGCGCGACCCTCGGCTTCGCGCTGGCGACCGCCCTCATCGCGGGCCACCAGACCGCGGTCGGCAAGTACGTCGAGTCCATCCGCAACGGGGTCCGCACCATGGCGCAGACCTGGCCGGACTGCAAGTACGGCTCGATCGACGCGCCCGTGTGGCTGACCACTGCCGAGACCATCGGCAAGGACGTGCTGAACATCTTCAACGGCGTGAAGATCATCAAGGACGTCGGCGAGCTCATCGACAAGATCGGGTCCACGGTCGACATCATCAACACGATCGCTCCGGAGCACCAGGAGGTCGGCTTCTCGGCCAAGACCGCGGAGGATCTGTACACCCAGCTGACCGGCGAGCTGTACGACCACCACCTCTCCCCGCTTCGGCAGTCGCTCGACGACCTCGCCGCCGGCAAGGCCGACTGGTCCATCAACCTCAGCGGCGACCTCGACAGCGAGACGTTCGCCAGCTCGGGTCTGCGCAAGGCCGTGGACGCGATGACGAGGGACCAGTGGTTCCTGCCCGACCCCGGGACGGGCAACCTCAACACGCAGGGCGTGTCGTTGCCGAGCGGCCGCTGATGGCACGTCGGCGCCTCGCGGGCATCACGACCGTCGTGCTCGCGTCGTTCCTGGGTGCGTGCGGCAGCCACCCGGCCGACCCCGTCGAGACGTCGCCCGCACCGGCCACGGCCCCCGACGTGCTCTGGACGTCGCCGGCCTACCGCGACGGCAGCGGCGCGTCCGAGGCCTTCGCCGTCGACGGCGGCACGATCGTCGCCACGCCCGTCGAGACGGTACGGCTCGACGCGCATGGGTCGCCGGTCTGGTCGGTCGCGCAACCCGCACGTCTGCGGCATCGCACAGAGTCCGCTGTCGTCGCCGACCGCGTCCTGGTGATCTCGCACCACGGAGGTTGGCGCCCCCACGACACCGTCGTACGCGCCCTGGATGCTCAGGACGGCAGCCTCGCCTGGACGCGAGCACGACTGAGCCGGGTCGCCGTCGGCCGCGACGAGGTGTTCGCGACCGCATGCCGAGCCGGCTCGGCATGCCGGCCGATCACGCTCGACCCCGAGACCGGCAAGCTGCTCTGCCGAGGGTCGGTTCACCCCTGCCCGCGCTCCCCCGGCAGCCCGCACCCGACCCCGAGCGCCGTGATCGCGAGCAGTGGCGGCGTCGAGGTGACGTACGCCGACGGCGAGCTCGTCGCCCGCGACGCCGGTGGGGCACGCGTCTGGCGTACGCCGGCACCCGGCGAGGTCCATCGCCTGGGCGCGGACTCGATCGTCGTCGGCACGACGGGGCGCGACGGACGCGAGAAGACCGTCGTGCGCTCGATCGCGACGGGCAGGATCAAGCTGAGGCTCGACGGGCGCTACGTGAGCGCTGGCCCATCGTGGATCGCTGTCTTCAGGCGCACCGACGGCTCGTCGGACAGCGGCCGGCTGCTGCTGTTGTCCCGGCCGACCTGATCGCCGTCAGCCGACGAGGTCCAGGAAGAGCCGGTGGATCCGTCCGTCGCCGTCGACCTCGGGGTGGAACGAGGTCGCGAGCAGGTGCCTCTGGCGTACGGCGACGGGGTGACCCGCCGCGGTGGCCAGCACCTCGACCTCGGGGCCGGTCTCCTCGACCCAGGGCGCACGGATGAAGACGGCGTGCACCGGCTGGTCGAGCCCGGTCACGGTCAGGGTGTCCTCGAAGGAGTCGACCTGGCGGCCGAACGCGTTGCGCCGCACGGTGACGTCGAGGCCGCCGATGGTCTCCTGGTCGGCGGTACCGCCGACGATCCGGTCGGCCAGCATGATCATGCCGGCGCAGGTGCCGAACGTCGGGAGGCCGTCCTTGACCGCGGCCCGCAACGGCTCGAGCAGGTCGAAGGCGCGCGCGAGCTTCCACATCGTGGTGGACTCCCCGCCCGGCAGGACGAGTCCCTCGCACCGCGACAGCTCCTCGGGGCGGCGTACGGGGAACGCGTCAGCGCCGAGGGCGGTCAGGGCCGCGAGGTGCTCGCGGAAGTCCCCTTGCAGGGCGAATACTCCGATCGCAGGCACCTACCAAGCCTAATGACCGCCCTCGGGCGCCGGAGGTCAGGCCATCTCCGGAATGCGGAGGTGTGCCATCGCGAGCTCGAACTCACCCCCGTCGACCACGTCCACGCCCGCGTCGCGTACGCCGGCGTCGCGGATCGCCCAGGCCTGGTCGGCGGAGCGCTCCATGTTCTCGGTCGAGTCGAAGCCGACCGTGACGCAGGCACGGCTGCGGGTCCGGTCGAGCATCAGGCTGGCGCTGCAGAAGCCCTGCATCTGCTCGAGGTGGGGCATCACGCCCATGCGGAACACGTCGATGCCGCGGTCGACGTCGGCATGGTCGGTGCGCAGCCAAGTGACGCGGCAGCAGCTGCTCGTCGGCATCGAGGGTGCCCGGTGCATGGCCGCCATCTCCCACTCCTCGACCACGGGCGGGGAGCCGAGGACCTTGCCGAGCCGCTCACGCAGCGGCACCAGGTCCTGGCGGCTCTGCCTCATGTCCTCGGCGAAGCGCCAGGACGTGGTGGCGATGCACATGCCGCTGGTGCGGTCGACCATGAAGGACATCCCGAGGCACTGCGGCAGCTCCGACAGCGCGGGCATGATCCCGTCGCGGACGAAGGCGATCCCGGCATCGAGCGTCATCGGGTCGCCCTGATAGGTGGATGAGCGTGCGTACACGTGGTTCTCCGTCCGGTCGGGGCAGCGCCCCAGCGACGCCGCCGTTGCTTCCACCGTGCGCGTGACCGGCCGGTAACACAAGGGGTCCGCGGCGATTCGCCGCGGACCCCTTGGTCAATTCTCAGGCTGGTGACTACCAGCCACGCTCGGAGAGACGGTGGGGCTGCGGGATGTCGTCGACGTTGATGCCGACCATCGCCTCGCCCAGACCGCGCGAGACCTTGGCGATCACGTCGGGGTCGTCGTGGAACGTGGTGGCCTTGACGATCGCCTCGGCACGCTGGGCCGGGTTGCCCGACTTGAAGATGCCGGAGCCGACGAAGACGCCCTCGGCGCCGAGCTGCATCATCATCGCGGCGTCGGCCGGCGTGGCGATGCCACCGGCGGTGAACAGCACGACGGGCAGCTTGCCGGTCTCGGCGATCTCCTTGACGAGCTCGTACGGCGCCTGCAGCTCCTTGGCGGCGACGTACAGCTCGTCGGCGTCGAGGGTGGCGAGGCGACGGATCTGGGAACGCAGGGTCCGCATGTGGGTGACCGCGTTCGAGGCGTCGCCGGTGCCGGCCTCGCCCTTGGAGCGGATCATCGCGGCGCCCTCGGTGATCCGGCGCAGCGCCTCACCGAGGTTGGTGGCACCGCAGACGAAGGGGACCGTGAAGGCCCACTTGTCGATGTGGTTGGCGTAGTCGACCGGGGTCAGCACCTCGGACTCGTCGATGTAGTCGACGCCGAGCGACTGCAGGACCTGCGCCTCGACGAAGTGACCGATGCGGGCCTTGGCCATGACCGGGATCGAGACGGCCTCGATGATGCCGTCGATCATGTCGGGGTCGGACATGCGGGAGACGCCGCCCTGCGCGCGGATGTCGGCGGGCACGCGCTCGAGCGCCATCACGGCGACCGCGCCGGCGTCCTCGGCGATCTTGGCCTGCTCGGCGTTGACGACGTCCATGATGACGCCGCCCTTGAGCATCTCGGCCATGCCGCGCTTGACTCGGGACGTACCGGTGTTCTGCTGGTCGGTCATGCCGCCGATTCTACGGCGCGACGTACGCCGAACCCGCCTCGGGTCAGGCCTGCGGGCCCACGTCGCCGACACCGTCGGCGACCGCGGCCTCGGTGACCTGCGCGAGCCGGATCTCGGTGTCGCGGGCGACGCACTGGCGGTAGACCTTCATGCACCGGAAGAAGACCGTGTACGTCGAGGCTGCGGCCAGCGCCCACAGCGTGACGTACATCAGGATCGGCAGGTGGAAGATCGCGCCGAGACCGGTCATCACCAGGGTGGAGACCAGTCGGTCGGCACGCTCGGCCAGGCCGCCCTTGGCGTCCATGCCGAGCGACTCGGCCTTCGCCCGGGCGTAGGAGGTGACGTTGCCGGCCGCGAGCAGGTACAGGCACAGGCACAGGTAGACGTACCTGTGGTGCGGCCCGACCGCGGCGAAGTAGAGCGCCAGACCACCGAAGATGGCGGCGTCACCGATCCGGTCGAGCGTGGAGTCCCAGAACGAGCCGAACGTCGAGACCTGGCCGGTCGTCCGGGCCATGTACCCGTCGATCAGGTCGCTGAACACGAAGGCGGTGATGAACAGGACTCCCACCAGCAGGTGACCACGCGGGAAGAACACCAGCGCACCGGTGCACACCCCGAGGGTGCCGACGAAGGTGACCATGTTGGGGGTCACCCCCAGCCGGATCAGCAGATGGGCGACCGGGGCCCAGATGTTCGTCCAGAAGGCGCGGAACCGTTCAAGCACCCCGCGAGGCTACCGGCCCCAGGCGTCCGCGAGGAGATCGCGGGTGTCTCCCAGGAGCTGCGGCAGCGTCTTGGTGCCGCCGACGACCGTCATGAAGTTGGCATCACCGCTCCACCGCGGCACGACGTGCTGGTGGAGGTGGGCGGCGAGCGAGCCGCCCGCTGCTCCTCCGAGGTTGAGCCCGACGTTGAACGCGTCCGGCGCGGAGACGCCCCGGATCGTGCGAAGTGCCTCCTTGGTCAGCTCGGTCAGCTCGTCGGTCTCAGCGGCGTCGAGGTCGGTCAGGTCGGCCACGTGACGGTAGGGCAGCACCATCAGGTGGCCCGGGTTGTACGGGTAGAGGTTGAGCACGACGAAGCAGGTGGTCCCGCGATGGACGACCAGCTCGTCGTCGGTCGAGGTCGCCGGGTCGGCGGTGATCCGGCAGAACGGGCACTCGGGCCGCGGCGGGCCCGCGACCGGCTCCTCGATCCCGCGGACGTAGGCCATCCGGTGCGGCGTCCAGAGCCGCGACAGGCCGTCAGGATCCGTCATCGGCACCGCCCAGCTCGTGGCGCAGGCTCCCCAGCGGCTCATCGGGGATCTCGATCCCTCGCGACCGGGCCATCCCGTCGATCTGCACCCAGACGGCCACCGACAGCACCTTGGCCATGTCCTCCACCACGGGTTCGAGGATCGGGCGCCCGAGCCAACGGCGTACGCCGGCGAACGCACCGCCGACGATGCCGAACACCCACGGCTCCAGGCCGGCGCGGTCCACCTCGCTCAGCTCGAACCCGAGCGCATCGACCACCGCGTTCATGATCGCCTCGATGCCGACCGCGATCTGCTCCATCGCCAGGGCCAGCGGGCTGGTCCCCCAGTCGGAGACGTCCCGCTCGACGAACGCCAGCATCGCGGGGTGCTGCTGGCACCAGCGCACGAACGCGCCGACGACACCGTCGACGAGCTCCTGCGGCCGGCGGTCGACCGCGAGAGCGACGGCGAGCACGGTGCCGAGCTGGTCGCAGATCTCGCTCTGCACCGCGCGGTCGAGGTCGGCGCGGTCCTCGAAGTGGCGGTAGATGACCGTGCGGCTCAGGCCGGCGCGTTCCGCGACGGCCTGGACCGGCACCTCCTCGCCGGGCGCCTGGGACTCCAGGACCGCGACGGCGGCGTCGACGATCACCCGGCGGCGCTGCTGGTTGTGCTCGAGCCAGCGCACCTGGCGACCATCGGGCTTGGGCGTAGCCATCGCTCCCCCGTTCTCAGCTGCCTGGGCGATCAGGATTGATGGAACCACGGGTCTGTACCGGACACGCCGGGACAGATCAGATTGCGGTCGCGACGCGCCTCGATCCACTGGGCCAGAACGGCCGAGCCGCCCTGGATGCTCCACGAGGCCGAGCACCGCCGCTGCGCCTCGGCGGCCGAGGTCTGGCCGGCAGCGCGCCACTCCGGGACGTTCGAACCCAGGCGGAAGCTGCCGACGATCCCGCGCCAGATGCTGGGCGTGCCGTAGACGCCGACCTTGTAGCCCGCGTCGTGGTAGCCCCTCGCCGCGCCCTGCACGATGGCGGCGTTGCGCTGCTGGTTGCCGGACGGCCAGTCGAAGTGCGGGACGTTCTCGACGTCCAGCCACACGATCGGCGTCTGCAGGCCCACGACGCCCATCGCGCCGACGTTGAACGTCGCCTGCGCGTAGCCGACGTTCTTGAGCCGTCCGATCTCGTCGGAGGGGTCGAACGGGCCGTGCGTGGCGTACTTCTGCAGCGTCTTCGCGTCGGGATAGCTCAGCACGGAGTACGTCGCGATCTCCAGGCGGTGCACCTTCGCCCACTGTGCCTGGTCGCGCAGGCACGGGTTGCGCACGAAGCCCGGACCGTTGGTCAGGCCGATGACCACGAAGCTGGCGTCGGGCAGCGGCATGGGCTCGCCGGTCGACCTCTTCTCCGGGATGCCCATGCCGGCGGGGCAGTTGGGCCAACCGATGTCCGCGCCGTAGGTCGCCGTCGGCACCGCCGTGGTGGCGCTCTGGGACGGTACGGCGGCCGTCGACTGCTGACCCGCCAGCGACTGCGCCATCGAGGCGAGGCTGCCTGCGTCGTTGGGCAGCGGCGAGCCGGTGCCCTGGGCCGGGGCGCCCCCGTCGACGCTGACCGTGGGGACGTCCTTGGCGGGGTCCTTGGCCTTGTCGCCGGTCACGCTGTCGGGCAGCGAGCACCCGGCGAGGAGCGCCGTGGTCGCGATCGCGACGAGGACGCGCTTCATCAGACCTGCTCGCGCGACTCGACGGCGGCCACGACGCGAGCGATCGCCTCGGCGATCGGTACGCCGTTGTCCTGGCGACCGTCGCGGTAGCGGAAGCTGACGGCGCCGGCCTCGACGTCCGCGTCACCGGCGATGATCATGAACGGCACCTTCTGCAGCTGTGCGTTGCGGATCTTCTTCTGCATGCGGTCGTCGGAGTCGTCGATCTCCACCCGGATGCCGTGCTTCTTGAGCTGGGCGGCGACGTCGTACAGGTAGTCCTCGTGCCGCTCGGCGATCGGGATGCCCTCGACCTGGACCGGGGCGAGCCAGGGAGGGAACGCGCCGGCGTAGTGCTCGACGAGCACGCCCAGGAACCGCTCGATGGAGCCGAACTTCGCCGAGTGGATCATCACCGGCTGCTGCTTGGAGCCGTCGGGAGCGGTGTACTCCAGCCCGAACCGCGCCGGCTGGTTGAAGTCGTACTGGACCGTGCCCATCTGCCAGGTGCGGCCGATGGCGTCCTTGGCCTGCACGGACACCTTCGGGCCGTAGAACGCGGCACCGCCCGGGTCGGGGACGAGGTCGAGTCCGGTCTCCGCGCACACGTCGGCGAGGACCTGGGTCGCCTTCTCCCACTGGTCGTCGGTGCCGATGAACTTGTCGCTGTCACCGCGGGTCGAGAGCTCGAGGTAGAAGTCGTCGAGACCGAAGTCCTTGAGCACGCCCAGCATGAAGCTCAGCAGGTGCTTGACCTCGGCCGGCGCCTGCTCGGCGGTGCAGTAGGAGTGGCTGTCGTCCTGGGCGAAGCCACGCACGCGGGTCAGGCCGTGGATGACGCCGGACTTCTCGTAGCGGTAGACCGAGCCGAACTCGAACAGCCGCAGCGGCAGCTCGCGGTAGGAGCGCCCGCGCGAGCTGAAGATCAGGTTGTGCATCGGGCAGTTCATCGCCTTGAGCTGGTAGTTCGCGCCCTCGAACTCCATCGGCGGGAACATCGTCTCGGCGTAGTGCGGCAGGTGGCCCGAGGTGTGGAACAGCCCGTCCTTGCTGATGTGCGGGGTGCCGACGTACGAGAAGCCCTCCTCGATGTGCCGCTGGCGGACGTAGTCCTCCATCTGCCGCTTGATCACGCCACCCTTGGGGTGGAACACCGGCAGGCCCGAGCCGATCTCGTCGGGGAAGCTGAACAGGTCCAGCTCGCGGCCGAGCTTGCGGTGGTCGCGCTTCTCGGCCTCCTCGAGCCGGTGGAGGTGGGCGTCGAGCTCGTCCTTGGTCGGCCAGGCCGTGCCGTAGACGCGCTGGAGCTGCTTGTTCTTCTCGTCGCCGCGCCAGTACGCCGCCGCGCTGCGCATCAGCTTGAACGCCGGGATGCGCTTGGTGGTCGGCAGGTGCGGGCCGCGGCAGAGGTCCTTCCAGGCGACCTCGCCCTTGCGGTTGATGTTGTCGTAGATCGTCAGCTCGCCGGCGCCGACCTCGACCTCGGCGCCCTCGGCGCCACCGCCCTTGAGGCCGATCAGCTCGATCTTGTACGGCTCGTCCGCGAGCTCCGCGAGCGCGTCGGCATCGGTGGTGACCCGGCGGTCGAACCGCTGGTTCTCCTTGATGATCTTGCGCATCGCGCTCTCGAGCTTCTCAAGGTCGGCGGGGGTGAACGGGACCTCGACGTCGAAGTCGTAGTAGAAGCCGTCGGTGATCGGCGGGCCGATGCCGAGCTTGGCCTCCGGGAAGACCTGCTGCACGGCCTGCGCCAGCACGTGCGCGGTCGAGTGGCGCAGGATGTTCAGGCCGTCAGGGCTCGCGATGTCGACGCCCTCGACCTCGTCCCCGTCGACCAGCTCGTACGACAGGTCCTTGAGGGCCGCGTCGGCGGTCGCGTCGGTCCAGACCCGTGCGGCGATCACGTCGGGCTCGTCGGCGTACAGCTGCCAGGCCTTGGTGCCGGCCTCGACGGTCCGCTTCTCCTCTCCGGTGCTCGAGCGAAGAAGGATCTGGAGGTCGGCCACAGCGGTCACCTTTGCTGATCTGGGTACGGCGACCCCTACGAATGGGCCGCGCTCGTGGCCCCGACTCTACCGAGAAGCCGTTTGCCCGCATCCGGGTATCGGCCCATGCTGGCCGACGTGGACGACCTGTTGGCGCGCGTGCAGGCTGCCTTCACCGTGACCGGCATCGATCACCCCGGGTGGCCGGACCCGCATCCCGACCTCGCGGCGCCTGCGGACGAGGAGTACTCGCGCTGCCTCGACGCGACCAAGTACCGCATCCTCCGGGCGCGGGTGGACGCCTGGGCGCAGGCGTGCACGGGCCTCGGCATCACGGTGGCGGACCGGCCGCTGGCCGAGGGAAGGCTGAGGCTGGAAGGCCACGGAGAGGTACGCCGGGTCCGTCGCTTCTCCGCGGGCGGAAGTCCGTCGCTGCTGGTGACGGAGTACGTCGTCGGCGACCTTCCGGTCGTCAACGTCCACCGGACCCTTGATGGCGGGGTGGGCGATCTGCTCGCGAGCGTGCCGTACTGCGGCTGCGACGCCTGCGACGACGGCTCGGACGCCCTGCTCGACGACCTGGACCAGGCGATGCTGACGCTGGCCGGAGACGGCTGAGGTTCAGGCGCAGGCGCGGCCGGCGCCGACCGCCTTGAGACCCGCGAGGTCGCCCGCGCTGTAGCGGTGGGCCTGCCGGGTCGTCTGCTTGAACATGATCGCGCTGCGGTCGGTGGTGTGAGCCAGACCCATCACGTGGCCGAGCTCGTGCAGGATGACCTGGCCCCAGTCGATCGCGCCGGAGGCGTGGAAGCCGTGGCGCAGGTGGTGGGTGCGGTCCAGCACGACCGAGCCGTGCTTGTAGTAGCCGTCCCAGCCGGTCTCGGTCGAGGCGTTGCCGACGACGGTGCCGGCGAGGACCGGGACCTGGCGCGGGGTCGCCCAGGAGATCAGCAGCTTCGCGCCGGTGCTGGAGGGAGAGTCGACGAAGGCCACATTGCTGGTGCGGCCGACGTACTTGAACCTGATGCCGGTCGCCGACGAGACGGTCGCGATCGCACGCTTCATCGTGCGCAGCGAGCCGGTGTAGCCGCCCTTGGGGTTGTAGACCCAGCTGATCGTGCGGCAGGGGTTCCAGTAGCGCTCGTCGGCGAACTTCGAGAACGAGCGCGCGCTGCCGGCCGGCGTGTACGACTCATGGACGTCGTAGGAGACGAGCGCGGTGCTGGCGTCGCTGGTCGCGATCCGCAGGCTGCGCTGACCGATCCACCACGTGGGGGCGGTGACGGTGTAGTCACCGGCCGTGTCGGCGTCGACCGCGCCGAGCGGCTGCCACTGGCCGTCACGCATCCAGGAGACCTGGACGTGCGAGCTGGGGGCGGCGGTCCCACTGACCACCATCGCCTTGTCGACGGCGACGGTCGTCGCCGAGACGCGGGCCGACAGTCGCGTCGTTGCCGACGCCTCACCGGTCGTCAGCAGAGCCAACGGGGCCGCGAGGGCGAGGACGACGAGGAGTCGCAGGTAGTTGGTGAACACAAGCGGCGACGCTAACTACGGCTAGCAAAAGAACGCCAATCGCCACGCCTGGAAACACCGCCAATGTGACCTGTTCCACTCCGACGGCGCCATTTCAGGCGTGAATTCCGATGGATCACTCATGTCTCGCAATATCAAGGTATTGCTAACACTTGATAGCAAGCAGACGCTTGGTAGCCGGACGGCTTGCACAGCTTGGTCAGGGCAAGCGGCTTCGTCGTTCCCGCCCGCGCCACCAGATGGCGGTCGTACGCTCCTCGGATGCAGCGACGTGCGCTCGCCGGCATCGCCCTCGCGCTGTTCCCCATCACGGCCGCCAACGCCGACGACACCGAGCCGTCCGGCGACACCCGGACCAGCCACATCGCAGACCTGCTGCGCGCCCGCGAGCGGATCGGCCTCGCCGTCTCCTGGTACGCCCACGCGGAGAAGATACGTATCCCCGCTGGCCACGGTCGATGCTGTGTCGCGATCTTCCATGCGGACCCCGGCCAAGCGTGGCGGGTGGCCCGCGACCTCCGGGGAACTTGGTATGCGAAGAACGGCCGCAGCTTTGTGCAGCCCTATCGCAGCTGGGACTGGACCGCCGGCGGCACGGGCGACACGTATCGACAGACCGCGCAGTGGGCCCGCAAGCGCCTCGGCGTCGGCTGGACCGTGGTCGCTCCCGTGTGAGCGATGGCACTTCCGCGGCATGCCGCAGGAACCAAACAGCCCCTGACTCGCGTTTCCGCAGGTCAGGGGCTGTTTTCTTCTGGTGGACGATACTGGGTTTGAACCAGTGACCTCTTCCGTGTCAAGGAAGCGCGCTACCGCTGCGCCAATCGTCCTAGCTTGTTGAGTTGTTTCGAGGTGGGTACGGGATTTGAACCCGTGTACACGGATTTGCAGTCCGTTGCCTCGCCTCTCGGCCAACCCACCGCGGTGATCACCACCGACTGGGGTCAGCCAGTGGTCTGACCACTCAGAGCGGACGACGAGACTCGAACTCGCGACCCCGACCTTGGCAAGGTCGTGCTCTACCAACTGAGCTACGTCCGCATCGCAGCGATTCGCGGACCGTTTCCGGGCCGTTCCTTGCTGCGTCGAGAACATTAGCCGATCCCCCAGAGCGCGCCAAAACCGGGTCCACTTCGGTGCGTCGTACGCGCTGCTCCGCCCTAGAGTGAGGCCCATGCGCGCGTGGATCAACGGCACCCTGCTCCCCGATCCGGCAGCGGCCGCCGTACCCGTCACGGACCACGGGCTGACCGTCGGCGACGCGGTCTTCGAAGCCGTCAAGGTCGTCGACGGGATGCCGTTCGCGCTCGATCGTCACCTCGCGCGGCTGGAGCGCTCGGCCGCGGGCCTGGGCCTGGTCGGGCTCGACGTCGAGCAGGTACGCCGCGGCATCGCCGAGGTCCTCGAGGGCGACCTGCTGCGCCTCGGCCGCCTGCGGATCACCGTCACCGGTGGCAACGCTCCCCTGGGCTCGGGCAGGGGCGACTCGCCGCTCACCCACGTCGTCGTGGCGGCGTCGATGCCGCCCGCTGCCGAGAGCGTCGCCGTCGTCACCGTCCCGTGGCCGCGCAACGAGCGCTCGCCGCTGGTCGGCCTGAAGACCACGTCGTACGCCGAGAACGTCGTCGCGCTCGCCCACGCAGCCGAGCGTGACGCCAGCGAGGCGATCTTCGCCAACCTGGCCGGCGACCTCTGCGAGGGCACCGGCTCCAACGTCTTCTACGTCGTCGACGGCGAGCTGCGCACGCCCACGTTGGCCAGCGGCTGCCTCGCCGGCGTCACCCGCGACCTCGTCCTGGAGTGGTACGGCGCCCGCGAGGTCGACGAGCCGATCGCGGTCTGCGCGCAGGCCGACGAGATCTTCCTGGTCTCCACGACCCGCGACGTGCAGCCGGTCCACCGCTGGGACGACCGCGAGCTCGCCGTGCCCGGCCCGGTCACCCGCGCCGCTGCCGCGGCCTGGCGGGAGAACGAGCCGTCCCTGTTGCACCCGACCACGATGTGATCCCCGAGGAACCCTGCGTTAGAGTCTTCCCGCACGGGTGATTGGCGCAGCGGTAGCGCACTTCGTTCACACCGAAGGGGTCACTGGTTCGAACCCAGTATCACCCACCGTCACGCGAGGGCCCCGACCGAAGAGGTCGGGGCCTTCGACGTTCCAGCAGTTCGTGGATCCGTTCCCAGCCGCCCGGATCGGTGCCAGAATCACGCGGCACCCCCGAGGAGGTTTCATGACCGAGCGCCGTTCCGTCTTCGACCCGCGTCGTCCGCTCGAGGCACGTCGGCAGTCGGTGGTGAACCTGTGGGACCTCCTCGTACGCCGCGGCATCGCCGACACGTCGCGCACGCCCTCGACGATCATCGACACCGGCCGCACCCGCGAGGTGCACCGCTACGACGCGACCGGGCCGACCTCCGGGCGTCCAGTGCTGCTGGTCCCCCCGCTGGGCGCCCAGGCGTCGTGCTTCGACCTGCGGCAGGGGCTGTCACTCGCGGCCGACCTCGTCGAGCGGGGCAGGCCGACGTACCTCGTCGACTACGGGCCGCTGGCGGGAGCCGACCGCAAGGTCGGCATCGAGCACTTCCTCAACGACGTGCTGCCCGACGCGATCCGGACCGTCTCCGAGGACGCCGGTGGACAGGACGTGCACCTCGTCGGTTGGTGCATGGGCGGGCTGCTCTCGCTGGGCACGACCGCGCTCCACCCGGACCTGCCCGTGCGGACCGTGGCGATGGTGGCCAGCCCGTTCGACCTGTCGAAGAACCCGCTGCTGACGCCGTTCCGCCTCGCCTCGAAGGTCACCGGCGGACGGATCGTCAGCGGCGCGGTCCGGGTCGCCGGCTCGGTGCCCGCGCCGATCGTGGGGCTGGGGTTCAAGGCGACGGCGCTGCCGACGTACCTCAAGAAGCCCAAGACCCTGTGGACCCGCCGCGAGGACCGCGACTTCCTGGGTCAGATCCAGGCCGTCGACGAGATCATGAACAACATGCTCGCCTACCCCGGCAAGGCGACGATGCAGATCTACCTGCAGCTCGCGATCCGCAACGAGCTCGCCAGCGGCAAGGTGCAGGGACCCAACCGCGTGGTCGACCTGGCCGAGGTGACGGTTCCGGTGATGAACGTGGCCGGCATGACCGACGTGCTCGTGCCGCAGGCCGTGGCGCACCACGTGGGCGACCTGCTGCCCGGCTCCCCCGACGTACGCCTGCCGCTCGCGCCGGGTGGCCACCTGGGCGTCCTCACCGGCACCAAGGCGCCGGAGACGACGTGGGCCTACCTCAACGAGTTCATCGACGACCACGACGACTGACGCCGCGCGCGGTCAGAGGTGCGCGAGCACCTCGCGCGCGGCCCGCTCACCGGAGCGGACGGCACCGTCCATGTAGCCGCTCCAGTACGTCGAGGTCTCGGTGCCGGCGAAGTGCACCCGGCCGTGCGGCGTACGGATGGCGGAGCCCCACGTCGTGAGCGCACCGACGGCCGGCAGGGCGGTCGGTGCGCCGGTGGTCCACTCCTCGCGCACCCAGTCGTGCTCGACGTACTCGATCGGGTGCAGCGCCTGGTCGCCGAACATCTGGGCGAAGCCCTCGAGGATCCGCTGGCGGCGCTGCGGGAGGGAGAGGTTCGCGACGGCGGCACGCGTCGAGCCCCCGACGAACGCCAGCAGGACCCCGACGTGGCCGTCGGCCGGGCTGTTGTCGAAGACCGCGCGGGTGTCGCCCATGGCCGCGACGCCGGAGCCGGAGTAGCCGGCGGCGCGCCAGAACGGCGTGGCGTAGACCGCGTCGCACTTCATCAGCCGGCCCATCGGCATGTGCGCCATCAGAGCGTGCCGCCGATCGGAGAGCCGTGGACGCCAGTCGATGTCCAGCACCAGTGGCGGAGGTACCGCGACGATCACCCGCCGCGCGCGGACGCGGCCACGGTCGGTGTGCACGTCCATCCGTCCGTCCGGGGCCCGGGTGATGGCCCGGACCGCCGCATCGAGCGCCACCCGGTCGCCGAGGTGCTTGGCCATCGCCAGCGGCACCGCCTGCGAGCCCAGCACGAAGCGTGAGTCCTGGGCGCCGCCGGACGTGCCCGAGGAGCGCTCGAACGTGCCGACGTGCGACTCGTCGCCCGCGGTGGCGACGTACCAGAGCAGGAAGAGCAGCGAGAAGTTCTTGCCATCGGACCCGAAGGCCGGCTGCAGGTAGCTGAGGATGACCTTGTCGATCGCCGGGACCAGCGACTGCTTGGCGATCCAGTCGCTGGCGCTGATCGCGTCCCACTCGGCAGCCTTGGGATGCTTCCACGGCGCGTTGACGTCGATCTGCTTGGCCATGCCGTCGATGCTCATCTGCAGCAGCGCCGCGTCGGCGAGGATCGCCGGGTCCGTCGGCACGGTCCCGGTGTACGTCGACCGCGCGCCGGACGGGCTGATGTAGACGTTCTTGCCGGAGATGTACTCCTTGAAGGTCTTCACGCCCAGCTCGTCGGCCAGGCGCAGGATGTGGTCCTGGGTCGGCCCGACGAAGGCACCGCCCGACTCGATGACGCCGCCGGCGCGCAGGTGGTGGTTGAGGACGCGACCGCCGACGCGGTCCCGGGCCTCGACGACCAGCACGTCCTTGCCGTGCTTGCGCAGCTGCCGCGCGGCCGTCAGCCCGGCGATGCCGGCACCGACGACGACCACGTCGTGGTGCCCGCGGATGCTGCCCGACCGGGTGGCCGCCTGGGTCGGGTCGGCGAGGGGGCCGAGGCCCGCCAGGCCGACCCCGGCCGCCGTACCTGCCAGCAGGCCGCGCCTGCCGATGCCGTCGACGAGAACACGTTCCATAACTGGTCAACGTACGCCAGCGAGCGGCGTTCCGGCCGGAGACTTATCCACAGGTCGCAGATCGGTCATCGCCATCCGCGCCCACTGAGCGCACGATCGCGTCCATGAAGACGCCGTCTCGGAAGTTCGAAGCCACTCTCGCCAACGATGCAGACCTCAGCCGGATGTGGCGAAGGCTGATCCGCCCACTCGGCTGGCGCGTGCACCAGATGTACCTGATGTTTGTCGACGAGGACCGCCACGTCCTGCCGCACGTCGTCGAGGTCCACGACATGCCGGCGGGCGTCAGTCGGCGCGACGCTCGACAGTTCACCCGGTCCTTCGCCCACCTCGTGGGCGCCGAGGGCCTCGCCAGCCTGGCGATCCTCCTGGCGCGTCCCGGGACGGGCGGGCTGACCGACCTCGACCGCGCCACCTGTCGGCACCTCTACGAGGCCGCCCGGCACGACGGGCTGCAGCTGGAGCTGATCCACGTCGCCACCGGCACGGCGATCACGCCCGCACCGAGGGACGAGGTCCACCCGTTGCGAGCGTCATGAACCATGAGCGAGCGGATGGACGTACCAAACCCGCGAAACGGCGTCTCGCAGGCAGCCCAGAGGGCGAATCCTTCGACTTTGGTACGTCGATCGAACCGGCCTACGACGCACTGACGCATCTCGGCGGCGTAGCCACCCGCCAGCAGCTGCTGTCCCACGTCTCGGCCCGCAAGCTCGGCCATGCCCTTGCGGCTCGCGCGGTCGTGCGGATCGGCCACGGCCGCTATGCCTTGGCGAACGTGGACACCGACACCGCGAACGCACACGCGCTCAGCGCGGTCCTGTGCCTGGCCAGCGCCGCGCTCCACCACGGCTGGGCGGTCAAGACCGTGCCTGATCGGACGCAGGTCAGCGTTCGGCGCAACCGGCGTCTGGCGTCCCGCCAGCTCTCCCGCGCGGAGGTCCATCGACACGACCTGCGCCCCGACGAGATCACCGACGGCGTCGTGACGAACAAGGAGGTCACGCTCATGCAGTGCCTCCGCACGCTTCCCGACGACGAGGCGCTCGCCATCGCGGATTCCGCCGCCCGCACCGAAGGCCCGGCGCTCCTGTTGCGGGTGCGCAACCTGGCGCAGGGTCGCGGCGCGGCCCGCATCCGACGGCTCATCGACGCAGCAGATGCCCGCGCGGCGAACCCGTTCGAGTCGGTGCTGAGGTACATCGCATCCCGCGTGGAGGGAGCCGTGTTCGAGCCGCAACGGGTGATCACCGACGTCGACCCGGTAGCGCGGCCCGACCTGGTCGAGGTCGACCTCCGCATCGTGCTGGAAGCCGACTCGTTCGAGTGGCACGGCGACCGCGCGGCGCTACGGCGCGACGCTCGCCGCTACGACCAGCTCGTCGCCGCCGGCTGGATCGTGCTCAGGTTCGCGTGGGAGGACGTGATGTTCGACCAGGATTTCGTCGAGCGAGTGATCCGTGCGGTCGTCACGCGCGCGAACCGACGTACCAATGTCGCCTGAACGCGCTGTGGCGCCGCCTGAGCAGGCGGCGCCACGGCGGGTGGGGTACGTCGGGCCGATCAGGCCAGGTCGAGACCCGGGTAGAGCGGGTGCTTGTCGAGCATCTCGGCGGACGCGGCGCGGGTCTTGTCCGCGACACCGTCGGCCAGCGTGTACGACGCCTTGGAGGCGCCGCCGTCCTTGGTGACGCCCGGCTTGGTGTTGTTGAGGACGTTGACGACGAGGTCGGCGACGTTGTCGAACTCGTCGTGGCCGAAGCCACGGGTGGTCAGCGCCGGGGTGCCGAAGCGGATGCCGGAGGTGTACCAGGCGCCGTTGGGGTCGGCCGGGACCGAGTTGCGGTTGGTGACGACGCCGGCGTCGAGCAGGGCCTGCTCGGCCTGGCGGCCCGTCAGGCCGAAGCTGGTGACGTCGAGAAGGACGAGGTGGTTGTCGGTGCCGCCGGTGACCAGCTTGGCGCCACGCTTGAGGAAGCCGTCGGCCAGCGACTTGGCGTTGTCGGCCACGTTCTGGGCGTAGGTCTGGAACTCGGCCGTCTTGGCCTCGGCCAGGGCGACGGCCTTGGCAGCCATGACGTGCGACAGCGGGCCACCGAGCACCATCGGGCACCCACGGTCGACGTTGGCGGCGTACTCCTTGGTCGCGAGGATCAGGCCACCGCGCGGGCCGCGCAGCGACTTGTGGGTCGTGGTGGTGACCACGTCGGCGTACGGGACGGGGTTCTCCTCACCGGTGAAGACCTTGCCCGCGACGAGACCGGCGAAGTGCGCCATGTCGACCATGAGGGTCGCGCCGACCTCGTCGGCGATCTCGCGCATCTTGGCGAAGTTCACGCGGCGGGGGTACGCCGAGTAGCCGGCGACCAGGATGAGCGGCTTGAACTCCTTGGCCTTGGCACGCAGGGCGTCGTAGTCGATCAGGCCCGTCTCGGGGTCGGTGCCGTACTGGTTCTGGTGGAACATCTTGCCGGAGATGTTCGGGCGGAAGCCGTGGGTCAGGTGACCGCCGGCGTCCAGGCTCATGCCGAGCAGACGCTGGTTGCCGAGCTCCCCACGGAGCTTCTCCCAGTCGGCCTCGGAGAGGTCGTTCATGTTCTTCACGCCGGCGTTCTCGAGCCACGGGCCCTCGACGCGCTGCGCGAGGATCGCCCAGTAGGCGGTCAGGTTGGCGTCGATGCCGGAGTGGGGCTGTGCGTAGGCGTACTCGGCGCCGAAGAGCTCCTTGGCGTGGTCGGCGGCGAGCGTCTCGACGGTGTCGACGTTCTGGCAGCCGGCGTAGAAGCGGTGACCGACGGTGCCCTCGGCGTACTTGTCGGAGAACCAGGTACCCATCGTCAGCAGGACGGCGGGGCTCGCGTAGTTCTCGGAGGCGATCAGCTTGAGCGAGGCACGCTGGTCGGCCAGCTCCTGGCGGGTGGCCTCGGCGATCCGGGGCTCGACCGAGGCGATGACCTCGAGGGCCTGGCTGTAGGCGCTGCTGACCAGGTTCGCGGAGTTGATGGACGGCGTCTCGCTCATGGGGCACACCCTAATGGCGTACGCCGGCGGGAACATCTTCGGCCCGGACGCTGTTGTGACCTGCATCGCAACGCCACTGGCCGAGCGCCTGCACCACCCGAACTGCGTCTCACATCTTGGATCCGGTGTCCACATCACGAGATCAAGAGTTGTGGGAACCACGTCCGAAACCTGAGACTTCTTGACATGGTCACCGCCGCAACCCACGCCTACCTCGTGGTACGTCGCCACGTGGACCTCGGGCGCACGCGCAGCGCGATCTGTTGGCCTCGCTGACCCGACCGGCCCACCACTTCCTCTTCGCGCCCTTCTGTCCGGGCGCACCCCTGTCAGCGAAGGAACCTCTTCACCATGCCCGATCTGCGCTACAAGCCCTCGAAGGCTCAGTTCACCGAGATCCCCCGGCCGCGTCGTGCCGAGGGCCAGTGGGCGCTGGGCTACACCGAGCCGCTGAACAAGAACGAGCAGTCCAAGAAGGACGACGACCCGCTGAACGTGCGGGACCGCATCCTCTACATCTACTCCCAGCGCGGCTTCGACTCGATCGACCCCGCCGACCTCGGCGGCCGCTTCCGCTGGATGGGCCTCTACACCCAGCGCAAGCCCGGGATCGACGGCGGCAAGACCGGCGCGCTGGAGGAGCACGAGCTCGACGACCGCTACTTCATGATGCGGGTCCGCACCGACGGCGCGCTGCTCTCCCCCACCGCCGTCCGGACCCTCGGCGAGGTGTCGACGGCGTACGCCCGCGACACCGCCGACATCTCCGACCGCCAGAACATCCAGTACCACTGGATCGACATCAAGGACGTCCCCACCATCTGGGAGCGCCTGGGCGCGGTCGGCCTGCAGTCCCTGGAGGCCTGCGGCGACGGCCCGCGCCCGTTCCTCGGCTCGCCGCTCGCCGGCATCGCCAAGGACGAGATCATCGACGGCACCCCGGCGCTGGAGGAGATCAAGCAGCGGTTCCTGAACAACAAGGAGTTCTCGAACCTGCCGCGCAAGTTCAAGACCTCCGTCAGCGGTCACCCCAGCCTGGACGGTGCCCCCGAGATCAACGACGTCTCCTTCGTCGGCGCGGTCCACCCCGAGCACGGCCCCGGCTTCGACCTGTGGGTCGGCGGCGGTCTCTCCACCAACCCGATGTTCGCGCAGAAGCTCGGCGTCTGGATCCCGCTCGAGGAGGTGGCCGACGCGTGGTCCGGCGTCGCCGGCATCTTCCGCGACTACGGCTACCGCCGCCTGCGCTCGCGTGCCCGCCTGAAGTTCCTGGTCGCCGACTGGGGCAAGGACAAGTTCCTCGAGGTGCTCGAGAAGGAGTACCTCGGCCGCGAGCTGATCCGCAACGAGTCCCCGGCCGCCGCCACGCGTCCCGGTGACCACATCGGTGTGCACGAGCAGAAGGACGGCAAGTTCTACATCGGCGCCGCGCCGTACGTCGGCCGCATCAGCGGGACGATGCTGACCCAGCTCGGCGACGTGCTGGAGCAGTACGGCGCCGCCGGCGTACGCCTGACGTCGTACCAGAAGCTCGTCGTCATCGGTGTCGACGGCGACAAGGTCGACGCACTCGTCGACGAGCTGAAGATCATCGGCTTCGACGCCAAGCCCTCGAACTGGCGCCGCAACACGATGTCGTGCACCGGCATCGAGTTCTGCAAGCTCGCCATCGTCGAGACCAAGGCCCGCGCGACCGCGCTGATCAACGAGCTCGAGCGCCGGATCCCCGACCTCGACGTGCCGATCACGGTCAACATGAACGGCTGCCCCAACTCCTGCGCCCGGTCGCAGGTCGCGGACATCGGTCTCAAGGGCCAGCTGGTCCTCGACGACGACGGCAACCAGGTCGAGGGCTTCCAGGTCCACCTGGGCGGCGGCATCGGCGAGATCACCGTGCTCGGCCGCAAGCTGCGCGCCCACAAGGTGACCAGCGCGGGTCTGGACGACTACGTCGAGACGATCGTGCGCAACTACCTGGCCGACCGCAACGACGCCGAGCCGTTCGCGGCGTGGATCGAGCGCGCCGACGAGGCGCTGCTGCGCGGCGACCAGAAGCTGGAGCCGGTGGCATGACCACGTCCGCGACCGAGTCCGCGCGCAACAACCGGGGCACCCTCACCGAGGGGCGCACCCCGGAGGAGCTGCGTGAGCTGGTGTCGCACATGGGCGCGGAGCTCGAGCTCGCGCCGGCCGAGCACATCATCGAGTGGGCCGCCGCGACCTTCGGCGAGCGCTTCTGCGTGACCTCCTCGATGGGCGACGCTGTGCTCTCGCACCTTGCCTCCAAGGTCGTGCCCGGCATCGACGTGGTCTTCCTCGACACCGGCTACCACTTCGCCGAGACGATCGGAACGGCCGACGCGGTCAAGCACACCCTGCCGGTCAACCTGATCACCATCACCCCCGCCCAGACGGTGGCCGAGCAGGATGCCGAGTACGGCCCGGAGCTGTTCAAGCGTGACCCCGACAAGTGCTGCGCGCTGCGCAAGGTCGCGCCGCTGGCGACATCGCTGGACGGGTACGACGCCTGGGCGACCGGCCTGCGCCGCGCCGAGACCCACAACCGGGTGATCGCCCCGGTCATCGGCTGGGACGCGAAGAAGGGCAAGGTCAAGGTCTCCCCCATCGCCCGATGGTCCGACGAGGACGTCGAGCGCTACATCTCGGACAACGGTGTCCTGGTCAACCCGCTCGTCTACGACGGCTACCCGTCGATCGGCTGCTGGCCGTGCACCTCCCGGGTGGCTCCCGGCGAGGACCCGCGCAGCGGCCGCTGGGCAGGCATGAACAAGACCGAGTGCGGCATCCACACCTGATCCGCACCACCACCCACCGATCCACTCCCCGGTTAGGAGGCACTCCCGATGACCGCACCTGCACTGGTTGCCCTGGCTCACGGCAGCCGTGACCCCCGCTCCGCCGCGACCGTGACCGCCCTCGTCGACGAGGTCAAGGCGCTCCGTCCCGATCTGCGCATCGAGAAGGCGTTCCTCGAGCTGTCCCGTCCCGCGTTCCCGGCCGTCATCGACCGCCTGGTCAAGGCCGGCTACGACGAGATCGTCGTCGTACCCCTGCTGCTCACCGAGGCGTTCCACGCCCGGGTCGACGTCCCCGGCCTGATCGCCGAGGCGACCACGCGCCACCCCGGTCTGAAGATCCGCACCACCGAGGTGCTCGGTCTCGAGGCTCGCTTCCTGGAGGTCCTCGACGAGCGTCTGCGCGAGGCACTCAAGGAGGCCCGGGTCCGCGAGCTCGACGCGCTCGTCCTCGCCGCCGCCGGGTCCTCGGACCCGCTGGCCAACCAGGCCGTGGCCCGCCTGGCGCGCGTGTGGGGCGCGCACCACAAGCTGCCCGTGACCGCGGCGTACGCCTCGGCGGCCCCGCCTGCCACGGGTGAGGCCGTCCGCGCCTTCCGCGCCGAGGGCCGGCGCCACGTCGCCGTCGCCTCGCTGTTCCTGGCGCCGGGCGCGCTGGTCGACCGCGCGACCGAGCTCGCCTACGAAGCCGGTGCCGTGGCCGTCTCCGAGCCGCTCGGCGCGCACCCGGAGATCGCCCGGATCGTCCTCGCCCGGTACGCCGTCGGCGCGGTCGAGCTCGTGCCCGTCTGACCCTCGCTTAACTCAGCGGACGAGACGCTCCAGCAGCTGCTGGAGCGTCTCGTCGGCGTTTGCGGTCAGTCCGCCGTGGACCGGGCCGGGCTGGATCACCGTGCTCCGCGGCGCCTTGAGCATGCCGAAGCGCGTGCCCTGGTCGTCCTTGGCCTCCCGGGTGCCGTACGCCGTGGCGCGGACCGCCGCGGCCGCGTCGGAGTGCGCCTCGCCGCTGGCGAGCAGGTCCAGCGCATCGAGGGCGTCCGCGATCGCATCCAGGTCGATGTCGTCGGCGAGCGCCTGCACCTTGGCGACCGGCACCTCCCAGGCGACGTCGAGGAACCGCTCCTCGGGGCAATAGAGGACGACGCCGACATTGACGAACTCCTCGCGCTCGACGCGGGGCACGCAGCGCAGGACGACGTACTGGTAGGGGCTCATCGACCGGCCTCGACGGGCTGGGGCAGCCACCGGCGATCGCCGGCGACGCGCGCCGAGAGGAAGTCGACGTACCTCTGCCGGAGGGCCTCGGGAGTCTCCGCACCGGGCGCCGGCTCGAGCCACTCGTCAGGGACATCGGCGACGATCTCGCCGAGTCGCGCCGGAGTGAGGCGGGCGGCCAGGTCGGCGTCCTGGGCGAGCGCGCGGTCGGCGTACGAGCGCAGGACGTGCTCGCCGGCGTCGTACTGCTGCGCCGCGAACCGTGCGGGGTCACCACCGCCGCCCGGCCAGGAGTGGTGGAAGTAGAGCGCGGCGCCGTGGTCGATGGCGTAGAGCGCGCCGCGCCACAGCAGCATGTTCGGGTTGCGCCAGCTGCGGTCGACGTTGGCCGAGAACGCGTCCAGCCAGAGGATGCGGCCGGCGAGGTCGGGATCGGGCTCGGTGGCGGCGTCGTACCCGAAGGATCCGGGCAGGAAGTCGATGCCGAGGTTGGTGCCGGCGCTGGCGTTGAGCAGGTCCTGGACCTCCTCGTCGGCTTCGTAGCGCGCGAGCTGCGGGTCCAGGTCGAGCACCAGCTGGTCGGGTGTGGCGATGTCGAGCGCGCGGGCGAGGCCCGCGACGATCACCTCGGCGACCAGGACGCGGAGGCCCTGACCGGCGCCCCGGAACTTCAGGACGTAGGTGCCGAGGTCATCGGCCTCGACGATCCCGGGCAGGCTGCCGCCCTCGCGCAGGGGCGTGACGTAGCGGATCACCTTCGCGGTCGGCAGGCTCACGAGATCGTGTCCTCCGCGAGGCGCTGCAGCTCGGCGTCGACGTCGAAGTCCGCGGCGGGCCAGTCGAGGTCCAGGTCCTTGAGCGCGCGGCGCAGGAGGTGCCCGATCGCCAGGTTGCGGTACCACTTCTTGTCGCTGGGGACGACGTGCCAGGGCGCCTGCTCGGTGTTCGTGCGGTCCAGGACGGCCTGGTAGGCCGCGGCGTACTCGCTCCAGAGCTGGCGCTCGTCGACGTCGCCGGGGTTGTACTTCCAGTGCTTGGTCGGGTCCTCGAGGCGCGCCTCGAGGCGCTTCTTCTGCTCGGCCGGCAAGATGTGCAGGAGGCACTTGACCACGACGATCCCGCGCTCCACGAGCCCGTTCTCGAAGTCGTTGATGGCGGCGTAACGGCGCTCGATCTCGGCGTCGTCGGCGAGCTTGCGCACCTTGCCGATCAGCACGTCCTCGTAGTGGGAGCGGTCGAAGACGCCGAGGATCCCGAGGTCGGGCACGGCCTTCTCGATGCGCCAGAGGAAGTCGTGGGACCGCTCTTCCGGGGTCGGCGCCTTGAAGGAGGTGATCTTCAGGCCGACAGGATCGACCAGGCCGACGGTGTGCTTGAGGACGCCCCCCTTGCCGGAGGTGTCCATCCCCTGCAGGACCAGCAGCACGCCGCGCGCCGTGTCGCGGCCGCGGTGGGCGAACATCCGGGTCTGCAGGTCGAGCAGCTCGGGACCGAGCTCGACGAGAGCCTGCTCGCCCTGGTTCTTGTCGCCGTCGTAGCCCGGTTTGGCGTCGGTCGGGAGATCACTGAGCGGCGTGGATCCGTCGTAGCGCAGCGTGTCGGTGAGGCTCACGCGCCGATCATGTCAGGTCGCCGGGCTCCAGGTCGGCGTCCACCTCGGCCCCGATCTTCGCGAGCTCGGACCGGACGATCGCGAAGGCCATGCCGGGGCCGTAGCCCTTGCGGGCGAGCATCCCGACCAGGCGCCTCGTGGCGACCTGAGGGTCCAGACCTGCCATCCTTCGGGCCTTCTTGCGGACCAACGACCGAGCCGTCTCCTCCTCGTCGTCGCGGTCGACCTCGGCGAGGACCGTCTTGGCCGTGTCGTCGGCGATGCCCTTGCGGCGCAGCTCCTGGGCGAGCGCCGTACGGGCAAGGCCGCGGGTGCGCTGACGGCTGTCGACCCACAGGCGCGCGAACGCCTCGTCGTCGATCAGGCCGACCTCCTCGAACCGATCGAGCAGCCGGTTCGCGATCTCCTCGGGAACGTTCTTCTTCGCCAGCCGCTGAGCGAGCTCGTGGCGGCTGCGGGCCTGCCCGGTCAGCTGGTCGAGGAGGATCTTGCGGGCGATCTCCTCGTGGTCGGGCTCGGCGTCGGGGTTCTGCTCGGGCGTCGGCGCGGTGGGCGACTTCCAGGGAAGCGGGGTCACCATCGGGCTTCTCCTTTCGGAATGGGTCGGTTTCGATGCGCCCCGCCTAGCGGCTCGGGCTACTCAACCAACGACTGCCACCGCAGGCCGCCAGACGGTCTTGCACCGAGCGGACCTCGACCGCGCGCGGCAGCGCGGCGCCGAAGGCGCGGGGTCGTCGGGCGCGGTCGGTGAGGCGACGTAGGGAGCGAGGAACGAGCGACCGGAGGAACCGAGACGGCCAAGTCCGGCGAGCGCGCCGCGAGGCGACGCGCTCGCGCCATGATCAGAACGAGTCGACGCCGATCGGCTCGTCGGAGAGGTCGTCCTCGAGCGTGGGGGTGACGCCGAGCTTCTCGAGGATCCGCTTCTCCAGCTCGTTGGCCAGGTCGGGGTTGTCCTTGAGGAAGGTCCGGGCGTTCTCCTTGCCCTGGCCGAGCTGGTCGCCCTCGTAGGTGTACCAAGCACCGGCCTTGCGGACCAGGCCCGCCTCGACGCCGACGTCGATCAGACCGCCCTCGCGGGAGATGCCCTTGCCGTACATGATGTCGAACTCGGCCTGCTTGAACGGCGGCGCGACCTTGTTCTTGACGACCTTGACCCGGGTGCGGTTGCCGACCATGTCGGTGCCGTCCTTGAGGGTCTCGATGCGGCGTACATCCAGACGGACCGAGGAGTAGAACTTCAGCGCCCGACCACCGGTGGTGGTCTCGGGCGAGCCGAACATGACGCCGATCTTCTCGCGCAGCTGGTTGATGAAGATCGCGGTCGTCTTGGACTGGTTGAGGGCACCGGTCATCTTGCGCAGCGCCTGGCTCATCAGGCGGGCCTGGAGGCCGACGTGGCTGTCGCCCATCTCGCCCTCGATCTCGGCGCGGGGAACGAGCGCGGCGACGGAGTCGATGACGATCAGGTCGAGCGCGCCGGAGCGGATGAGCATGTCGGCGATCTCGAGGGCCTGCTCACCGGAGTCGGGCTGGCTGACCAGGAGCGCGTCGGTGTCGACGCCGAGTGCCTTGGCGTAGTCGGGGTCGAGCGCGTGCTCGGCGTCGATGAACGCCACGATGCCGCCGGCGCGCTGGGCGCTGGCCACGGCGTGCAGGGCGACGGTGGTCTTTCCGGAGGACTCCGGACCGTAGATCTCGACCACGCGACCGCGCGGGAGACCTCCGATGCCGAGGGCCACGTCGAGCGCGATCGCACCCGTGGGGATCACGTCCAGCGGGGCGCGGGTCTCGTCACCCAGGCGCATCACCGAACCCTTGCCGTAGTTCTTCTCGATGTTCATCAGCGCTGCATCAAGCGCCTTCATGCGGTCGTCGCCGGCCATGGGGTTCTCCTCAGTCATCGGTGTGTGCCAGGTACATCGGCGACGCTAGAACGAGGCCCCGACACAGCCTGGTCAGCCGGGTCGTGCTTGTGGACAAGCTCGCTTCGCGTCGTACCTGTGGACAGGAACTGGTCCCTGTCGTGACTCGAACGCTAGCCGAACACCTGTTCGACGTGCGGCATGACCCCGGCGTGTCGGGAGATTTCGGGGTTCCCCTCCGATCCGTCGGCACCGGTGGCCATGATGGGCCGCGATGACCCGCCCGACGTACGCCGCTCTTGCCGGCCTCCTCAGCCTCTGCCTCACCGCCTGCGGGGTCGTCGCGAGCGAGTCGCGGCGCCCACCCGGCCAGCCACCGACGCCGACCACGCCATCCGCGACCGCCGCCGCACGCCTGCTCTCCCAGCTGGAGGTCACCCCGCGGCCACGGGAGGACGGGACCTACCTGCGCGCGGCCTACGGCGAGTCATGGCGCGACGTCGACGGCAACGGCTGCAACCAGCGCGACGACGTGCTGCAGCGGGACGCCGTGCCGGGAAGCCTGGAGGTCGGGCAGCAGGGAGGGTGCGACCACGACGTGCTCGCGGGGACCTGGCACGACCCCTACACCGGGCACACGCTGGTCTTCACCGACCTCAAGGACCTGCACCAGGCGATCGCGATCCAGATCGACCACGTGGTGCCGCTCGCGGAGGCCTGGTACTCCGGCGCCCGGGACTGGTCGCCCGACCGGCGCAGCCGCTTCGCCAACTGGCTGCCCGAGCTGCTCGCGGTCGACGGGCCGACCAACGAGAGCAAGGGCGACGGCGACCCGGCGGCCTGGCGGCCGCGCAAGGGCTACCAATGCACGTACGCCGAGCGCTGGATCACCGTGAAGAGCACGTGGGGCCTCACGGTGGACCCGAGCGAGGTCGCCGCGCTCCGGCAGATGCTGGGCTACTGCTGACCCGCCGGCCGAGCGCGGGTGGTCAGCGCTCCGACTCGGGCAGCTCGAGCTGGGCCCAGACCGCGCGCCAGACGTCCTTCGGGCTCTCCCCCGCGGCCAGCGCGGCGGAGGCCGTCCGGCCGCCGAGGGCGCTCATCACCACCGAGTCGGCCCAGACGCGGGAGTAGGCGGAGCCCAGGTGGTGGTCCATCCGCTCCCAGAACTCCGTGTGCCGCACACGGTCATCCTTCCAGGGTCTCGATACGTCGCTCGCCGGCGCTCGCGACTACCCGACCACCGAGCCAACGTCCCACCGGTGGTGGATGACGTCGTGGAGGTGGTACCTGCCGAGTGTCTCGACGGTGAAGACGCTGCCGTTGCTGCGGCGGCCCCGCCGCCCCCACTGGTCCCCACGCACCTCGTCGTACGCCGCGGCGACCGATCGTGCCGCCTCCGCCAGCTCGACCGCGACGACCTCGGCACGCTGGAGGTCGTAGCGCTCGGCGGCGGCGGTCTCGTCCTGGTCCCAGTTGGCGAACTGCGGGTCGTCCTGGTCGAGCATCAGCGCGAGACGCGAGCCGAAGATCCGGTGCACGTCGCGCACGTGGCAGGCGTACTCGGTCGGCGACCACGTGGCCGGGGCCGGCCGCTCCTCGACACCCGCGAGCGTCAGCGCATGCTGCCAGAACGCGGCGTTGTCGCGGATCGCCTGCGCGATGGCGTCGCGGCCGACCGGCGCCGGGTCGAACCCGCACTCGCCGCACGGGCGGTCGAGGACCCAGGTCCAGTCCTTGGTGTCGGGGGTGATCGTCATGGGGCAACCCTTGCGCTGGCAGCATGCGGGCGACAGCAGGAATCCTGCCAACCACGCAGGAGATCAGGTCAGCAGCAGGCGCTCCAGGCGCCGGCGTACGACGCCCAGGCTGATCGCGCCGATGACCAGCAGGTAGACCACCGAGACCAGCGACTCCCAGCCGGGCGTGCCGAGGCAGAGCTCGCGACAGAGCACGACGCCGCGGTAGAGCGGCGTGCACTCCACGACCCAGCGCAGCGCTCCGTGGTAGGTCGTGACGGGGTAGAACGTCGCCGAGAACAGGAACATCGGCAGCTGGACCAGCGTGATCTTGTCGAAGTCCTGGAAGTTGCGCATGTACGTCGTGGCCGCCATCGCGACCGAGCTGCACGCGAACCCGATCAGCAGCACCGCAGGCAGCGCCAGCAGCGCCCACCACGACTCGATCATCCCCATCGCCAGCATCACCAGGAGGAACACCGCGGCGTACACGCCTCCGCGGAGCTGGCCCCAGACGATCTCGCCGCGCGCGACGTCGGCGGGCGTGAGCGGCGTGGCGAGCATCTGGTCGTAGAGCTTGAGGTACTTCAGCTTGAAGAAGACGTTGAACGTCGAGTCGAGCAGGGCGCCGTTGAAGGCCGAGGTCGCCAGCATCGCCGGCGCGACGAACGCGCTGTAGGCCACGTGGTGGCCCTGGAAGGTGAACCCGCCGATCAGTGCGCCGACGCCGACGCCGATCGAGAGGAGGTAGAAGAACGGCTCGAGGAAGCCGGTGATGAACAGCTTCCACGCGCGGCGGTAGGTGAGGTAGTTGCGGTAGACGAGCAGCCTCAGCGCGGCGACCGGGCTGAGGATCCTGGGCTGCTCGGAGGGTACGGCGGTCACGCGATCATCCGCCGGTGCAGTCCGGACACGGCCCACCGCCAGCCCGCCGCGACGAGCACCACGAGGACGAGGGCGTTGACGCCCGCGACCCACCAGATGACGTGGTCGAGGGTCAGCATCCGGGAGAGGTTGACGCCCTGCCACAGCGGCGTGCAGCGCGCGATCGCCGAGCCGACGTGACCGAGGTTGGCGACCGGGAAGAATGCGCCCGAGAACAGGAACATCGGGAAGATGCCGAGCCGGAAGATCAGCCCGAAGCCCTCCTCGTTCTGCAGCCGCGCGGCGAAGCCGTAGACCCAGGTCGCGAACGCCATGCCGACCAGGACCTGCACCAGCCAGGCGAGGAGCGCGCCCCACCACGTGGCGAAGACGCCGAACGGCGCCATCACCAGCGCATAGATCCCGGTCGCCGCGGTGAGGTGCAGCGCGACGGTGGCGAGGTGGGCGCCGACGACATGGCGGGCCTCGAGCGGCGTCGCCAGCATGGCGCGGTAGGTGGGGCGCCACTTGATCATCCCCATGACCGGGTACGTCGTCTCCCCGACCGCGAGCTGCATCGCATGAGCGGCGATCAGGCCGGGCACGACGAACGCGAGGTAGGAGTGGGCGCCCTCCAGCCGAGCCGGTTCGGCGTGGACGAACCCGCCCAGCAGCACGCCCATCGCCAGGACGTAGAGGAACGGGCTGAGGAACGAGGTCGCCAGCACGCCCTTCCAGGTCCGCTTCCACAGCGTGGCCCAGTAGTCGACCTGGCGCAGGACGCCATCGGCGAGGGGCAGGGTCTCGGCAGGCTCGGCCGTCATCAGTCGACCAACGTCCGGCCGGTCAGCCGGAGGAACACGTCCTCGAGGCTGGAGCGACGTACGAGTGAGGCGACCGGCTGGAGGCCGCGGTCGAGGGCGGCGGCGAGCACGGCCTCGCCGTCCTCGGCGTAGACCAGGACACGGTCGGGCAGCACCTCGATCCGCTCGCCGAGGTCGGCGACCTTGTCGGCGACGACCTGGTCGTCCTCGGTGCCCTCGTCGACCGCGAAGCGCAGCTCGGCGACCTCGCGGGTGGAGTACTGGCGGATCAGGTCGAGCGGAGCACCCTCGGCGACGATCAGGCCCTTGTCCATCACGACGAGGCGGTCGCAGAGCTGCTCGGCCTCGTCCATGTAGTGGGTGGTGATCACCAGCGTCACGCCGGCCTGCTTGAGCCGGAACAGCTGGTCCCAGAGCAGGTGGCGGGCCTGTGGGTCCAGGCCCGTGGTCGGCTCGTCGAGCAGCAGCAGGTCGGGGTTGTTGATCAGCGAGCGGGCGATGGTGAGCCGGCGCTTCATGCCGCCGGAGAGCTCCTCGACACGCACCTTCGCCTTGTCGGTGAGCTTGGCGAACTCGAGCAGCTCCTCGGCCCGCTGCTTGACGACCGCCTTGGACAGCCCGAAGTAACGGCCGTAGATGAAGAGGTTCTCGTAGACGTTGAGGTCGACGTCGAGGGTGTCCTCCTGCGGGCAGACACCGATCCGCGCACGGATCCGCGGACCGTCGACCGCCGGGTCCATGCCGAGGATGCGCAGCTCTCCGCCACTGATCGGCGACACCGACGCGACCATCCGCATCGTCGAGGACTTGCCGGCGCCGTTGGGCCCGAGGAAGCCGAACGCCTCACCCTTGGCGACCGTGATGTCGATGCCGCTGACCGCCTCGAACGCGCGCTCGCCCGTTCCGAACGTCTTGCGCAGGTCCCGTGCCTCGATCATCGGCTCCACGCTCGCGACCCTAGCCCGGGGCACGGACAGCGCGTTCCAGCCACCAGGTCGTCAGGGCCGGGTCGTCGATGCCGTACGCCGCGGTCATCACCTCCGCGCTTGCTTGCATGCATGCAAGGAGACCGGGGCCGCTCCTTGCATGCATGCAAGCAACCAGCCGGGCCCCCTCGTCCCAGGCGGCCCGGTCGAGGGGCAACGGAAGCGCGGCGAGCTGCTTGGCACTGACCTTCACCGAGCCGGCGCTGAGGCCGGTGCCGAGGTAGCGCGCGGCGGCGTACGCGACGACAGGGGGCGCGCACAGGACGGCGGCCAGCCGCCAGACGTCGGCGGGATCATGGGGTACGACGGAGACGACCGGCACCGACGGCAACAGCTCGCCCGCGGGGTCGACCAGCGCCTCGATCACCCGCCCCTGACCGGCGACCAGCAGCTTGGGCACCAGCCGCTGCTGCGCCCAGGCCGCGAGCTTCGGCGGGAGGTCGGCAGGGCGGACGGCTGGGGCGGCGTACGTCCGGCGCGCGAAGCGCGTGGGAGCCACACCCCACCGCGACTCCAGCGGCTCGATCAGGCCCGAGGTGACCAGCCGGACCTCGCCGTCGCGCAGGCCGGACACAGCATCGCGGACATGGGGCACCAGGCCGTAGTACTGGTCGCGGAAGTCGGCCGTGCACGCCGCGAGGTCGCCGACGACGCCGCCCGCGCGCGACAACCGGGCGAGCGGCACTCCGAAGGCCGGCGCCGCGAGCGAGCCCCACTCGTCCGGGTCGAGCGCCGAGACAGCTCCGACGCGGACCACGGGCACGCAGGTCAGCACCGTCGTGTCGGCGAACACCGGTTCCGCCGAGCACCAGAAGGACTCCACGTCACCCGCCCTCGCCACCGCCGCCCGCACCGGCCCCGCGTCACGCGCGGCCAGCACCGACAGCGGCTGCACCAGCGCCACCACTCCCCCGTCACGGGCCAGGGAGAGCGAGGCGTGCAGGAAGGCAGCGCTCGTGTCGGTATACGCCGCGATGCCACCGCTCGCGCCCGCGGTCGCGCGCCGCAGCTGGCCGAGGAACGGCGGGTTGCCGACCACCGCGTCGAACGTCTCGCCGGCCCAGGCGGTCAGCCCGTCGGCGTACCGGACCCGGTTGCGGAGCTCAGCCTCGGTCAGCGTCGGGTCGAGCGCCCGCAGCCGCTGCCGCGCGATGGCGACCGCCGACTCGTCGAGGTCGCTCCCCCACACCGCTCGCGCGCCGAGCCGCTCGGCCGCCGCGACGAGGAAGTGCCCGGTCCCGCACGCGGGATCCAGCACTCGGCCGCCGCCCGCGGGGAGCGCGTGGTCGAGGACCCACCCGACCAGGTCGGGAGGCGTGTAGAAGGCACCCTTGCGGCGGCGCTCCGGGTCGGCCCCCAGGCCGCTCTCGTACGCCGCGGCGCGCGCCTCTGCCTTCTCCCGCGCCTCCATGACGGCTGAGGCTAGCGGCCCGCCGTCAGATCACCAGGTTGAGCGCGAGCACCAGCACCAGGCCGCAGACCGACAGCGTCGTCTCCATCAGCGACCAGGACTTGAGGGTCTGGCCGACGGTCATGCCGAAGTACTCCTTGACCAGCCAGAAGCCGGCGTCGTTCACGTGCGAGAAGAACACCGAGCCGGCACCGACCGCGAGGACCATCAACGAGGTCTCGCCGGTGGACAGCGTGGCGGCGAGCGGCGCGAGCAGGCCGGACGCGGTGACCGTGGCGACGGTCGCCGAGCCCGTGGCGAGCCGGATGAGCACGGCCACGAACCAGGCCAGGAGCAGCACCGAGATGTTGCTCGACGACACCCACTCGGCGACGCGGGTGCCGATGCCGGTGTCGACCAGCGACTGCTTGAAGCCACCGCCGGCGGAGACGATGAGCAGGATGCCGGCGACCGCGGGCAGCGAGGACTCGAGCGACTTGGCGACCTCCGCGCGGCCCATGCCGGCACCGCCCCCGAGGGTGAACATGCCGACGACGACGGCGATGAGCAGGGCCACGAGCGGCGTACCGAGGTTGTCCAGCACGACGCGGAGGTGGGACGTCTCGTCGGAGATGGTGATGTCGGCGAGCGCCTTGCCCATCATCAGCACGACGGGCAGCAGCACGGACGCCATGGTGATCGCGAACGACGGACGGCGTACGGCGAGGACGCCGTCCCGGTCCGCCTCGCCGACGATCGCCTCGGCCCGGGCCGGGACGGGTACGTCGACCCAGCGACCGACGAGCCGCGCGAGGACCGGACCGGCGAGGATCACGGTCGGGACCGCCACGGCGACACCGAGGGCGAGGGTCACGCCGAGGTCGGCGTGGAGGTAGTCGATGGCGGTGAGCGGACCCGGGTGCGGCGGCACCAGGCCGTGCATGGCGGAGAGGCCCGCGAGTGCCGGGAGGCCGATGGCGATCAGGGACTGCTGCGAGCGCCGGGCCACGAGGTAGATGACCGGCATCAGCAGGACCAGGCCGATCTCGAAGAACATCGGCAGACCGATGACGGCACCGACGCCGGCCATCGCCCACGGGAGCGCCCGCGGCGAGGCATGGCCGACGATGGTGTCGACGATCTGGTCCGCGCCGCCGCTGTCCGCCAGGAGCTTGCCGAACATCGCGCCCAGCGCGATGAGGATGCCGACGCCGGCGGCGGTCGACCCGAAGCCCGTGGTGAAGCTGGCGATCGCGGTCGCGGTGTCGACACCGGCGACGATGCCGACCGTCAGGCCACCGACCATCAGGGCCAGGAACGGGTGCAGGCGCGCGGCGACGATGAGCACGACGATCGCTGCGATGCCGAGCAGGGCGGCGGTGATCAGCGGCCCGTCGGACGCGACCGGCGCGATCAGGTCGGTGCTCGCGTCGAGCGGCAGGACGGACAGGGACATGCGTATCTCCTCGGGGTGGCGGGGACGACGGTCGGACGGACGACGCGTCAGGTGTGGCAGCGGTCGAGGTACTCCTCGACGATCGCGTCGACGGACTGGTCGACGTCGATGACGATCCCGGGCTCGTCGGGCCCGAGCGGCTCGAGCGTCGCGAACTGCGAGTCGAGCAGTGCCGCGGGCATGAAGTGCCCAGGACGGCCGGCCTGGCGGCGGGCGATGACGTCGCGCGGGCCGTCGAGGTGGACGAACCGGGTGCGCGGCGCGTGGTCGAGCAGGCGGGTGCGGTAGTCGACCTTGAGCGCCGAGCAGCTCATCACGCCGCCCTGCGCGTCGTGCGCGGCCAGCCACTCGCCGAGGGCGTCCAGCCACGGCCGGCGGTCCTCGTCGTCGAGGGGGTGGCCGGCGGACATCTTCGCGATGTTGGCGGGCGGGTGGAAGTCGTCGGCGTCCGCGAACGGCACCCGGAGGCGCTGCGCGAGCGCGGCACCGACGGTCGACTTGCCCGAACCCGACACACCCATCACCACGACGAGGTCAGGCACTGCTGGCTGGTTCATCTGCTCCTCCGGATCCACACACCGCTCCTGGGTGTGTCCGCCGTCACAGTGTGCGACTATTGGTCTGATCTTTGCAAGACCCTCGGCCTGATTAATCTGATTTATTCGAGAAGGGTGACCAGGATGGCCATCGAACGGCACGGCGACGTGCTCGACGCCCTCGGGCGGCGCATCGTGCAGGGCGAGCTCGCCGCCGGCACGGTGCTCACCCTCGACGCGATCGACGGCGCGTACGCCGTGAGCCGGTCGGTCTCCCGCGAGGCGATCCGGGTCCTGTCCTCGATGGGCCTAGTAGCCTCCCGCCGACGCGTCGGCGTGACGGTGCTCCCCCGCACCGACTGGAACGTCTTCGACCCGCGGGTCATCCGCTGGCGCCTGGACTCCGACGACCGCGCGAGCCAGCTGCGCTCGCTCAGCGAGCTGCGCAGCGGGTTCGAGCCCGTCGCCGCCGGCCTCGCCGCCGAGCGCGCGAGCGAGGCCCAGCGCCGCGAGCTGTCCGACGCGGCGGCCGACATGGCCGCGCACGCGCGCACGGGCGACCTCGTGGCGTTCCTCGCCGCCGACGTCCGGTTCCACCGCGTGCTGCTCGAGGCGACCGGGAACGAGATGCTGCGGGCGATGGGCGACGTCGTCGAGGAGGTCCTGTCCGGCCGCACCGAGCACGACCTGATGCCCGCCCACCCGAAGGACGAGGCCGTCGCGGCGCACGAGGCGGTCGCGCGCGGCGTACGTTCGAAGGACCCGGCCGCCGCTCGCGCCGCGATGCAGGCGATCATCGACGAGGTCACCGAGGCGATGGACGAGGAGAGCCGCTGATGTACACCAGCAAGTACCCGATCATCAACGTCACCGTCGACGTCGCCCTCCTCTGCCCGTGCCCGGAGGGGTTGTCGGTGCTGCTCATCCAGCGCAAGCACGACCCGTACGCCGGAGCGTGGGCCCTCCCCGGCGGCTTCGTCGACGCGGACGAGGACGCCGAGACCGCGGCGCGCCGCGAGCTGCGGGAGGAGACCGGCCTCGAGCTGTCCGTGCCGCTCACGCAGCTGCACACCTACACCGCGCCCGACCGCGACCCGCGTGGCCGGACGATCTCGATCGTCCACCTCGCCTCCGTCCCGGAGACGGTCGCGGCGACCGCCGGCGACGACGCGGCCGACGTCCGCTGGTTCCCGGTGTCGGACCTCCCCGAGCTCGCCTTCGACCACGCCGAGGTGCTCGCCGACGCCCTCGCGGCTCACGCGCGCGGCTGACGTCGGCGGGTCGCCGTACGCTCGGCGCCATGGCGTACGACGAGGTGCTGGCCGACCGCATCCGCGACCAGGTCGAGGGTGAGCCCGGGCTCAGCGAGAGGAAGATGTTCGGCGGCCTGGCGTTCCTGGTCGGCGGCAACATGGCGGTGGCCGCGAGCGGCAACGGCGGCCTGATGGTGCGCGTCGACCCCGCGCAGGGCGACCGGCTGATCGGGATGACCCCGGCCGAGCCGATCGAGATGCGCGGGCGGCTGATGTCCGGCTGGCTGCGGGTGCCGGACGCGGCGATCGCCGCCGACGACGCGCTGGAGGAGTGGGTGCGCCGCGGGGTGGCCTACGCGGCGTCCTTGCCACCGAAGTAGGGCCGCGCGAACCACAACGTCCGGTGGGTCCAGCTCCCCGGGCCCAGCCGGGTGCCGGAGCAGACCACGATCACGGCCTCCGGGCGACCGTCGGTGCGGTCCCACCCGGGATAGCCGTTGCTGGCCAGCACCTCCTGGCGGGCGACGACGCGGTAGCACTGGGTCAGCCCGTGCCCGCTGACCACGAGCCTGCCGCCGACCTGGAGCCGCGCGAGCAGGCGGTTGCCCATCGCCGAGCCGTCCGGCCAGGTGTGGGTGTTGAACAGGACGTGACCCGTGGCGGAGCCCACGAGCACGCCGCCCAAGTCGGCCGCGAACTCGGTCTTGATGCCCTCGGGCAGGACGCCCATGATCCCGCCGGAGTCGCGCGGTACCGGGACCACGCGGGACACGACGCCGGTCACCTCGAGCCGCTGCGGGACGAACGACCGCGCGGGCCGGCGGGCGCACGGACCCGGCACGCTCGGCGTCGCGCTGGCGGTGGGGACCGCCTTCGGCTGCACAGCCGGACCGTCGTCGCGCGCCGTCCAGCGCCAGAACCAGATCAGCGCGCAGGCGAGCAGCAGGACGACGCCGACCACCAGCGTCGTCGTACGCCGGCGCGTGCTCCCGCGCTCCCAGGGGTCCCCCACGCCGCACAGTGTCCCCGATGTCGGCGGCGTACGGAAGGATGCGGAGGGTGAGCGGGACCCCGACCGATGCGGCGCTGAGCGGCTTCAGCGAGCCGACGCGCGCGTGGTTCCGCGCGGCGTTCGCCGAGCCGACCGCCGCGCAGGTCGGGGCGTGGGAGTCGATCGCCCAGCGCCGCAACACCCTCGTCGTGGCTCCGACGGGCTCGGGCAAGACGCTCAGCGCGTTCCTGGCCAGCATCGACCGGCTGCTCACCTCCGAGCCGCCGCCGGATCGCAAGCACCGCACGCGCGTGCTCTACATCAGCCCGCTGAAGGCGCTGGCCGTCGACGTCGAGCGCAACCTGCGCGCGCCGCTGACCGGCATCCGCCAGACCGCCGCGCGGCTCGGCCTCCCGGAGCTGCCCGAGCTCCAGGTCGGCGTACGTTCCGGTGACACGCCTGCCGACGAGCGCCGCCGGTTGGGCACCAAGCCGCCGGACATCCTGATCACCACCCCCGAGTCGCTGTTCCTGATCCTCACCAGCCAGGCGCGCGAGACGCTGCGCGCGGTCGAGGCGGTGATCGTCGACGAGGTGCACGCGGTCGCCGGCACCAAGCGCGGTGCGCACCTCGCGCTCAGCCTGGCCCGGCTCGATGCGCTGCTGCCCATCAACGCCCAGCGGATCGGGCTGTCCGCCACGGTGCGGCCCACCGAGGAGGTCGCCCGGTTCCTCGGTGGTCCCGAGCCGGTCGACATCGTCATGCCGCCGGCCCACAAGGAGTGGGACCTGCGCGTGGAGGTGCCGGTCGAGGACATGACCGCCCTCGGCTCCCGACCGGTCGACGCGTACGACGACCCGACGGCCCCTGCGCCCACCGAGCGCGCCAGCATCTGGCCGCACGTCGAGCAGCGGGTGGCCGAGCTGATCGGCGAGAGCCGGTCCACGATCGTGTTCACCAACGGCCGGCGTACGGCCGAACGGCTGACCGCCCGCCTCAACGAGATCGCGGCCGGCGAGAGCGCCGACGGGGTCGTCCCTCCCGCGCAGGTGATGGCGCAGTCCGGTGCGAGCGCCGGCTCCGCGCCGCTGATGGCCAAGACCCACCACGGCTCGGTCTCCAAGGAGCAGCGCGCGATCGTTGAGGACGACCTCAAGTCCGGCCGCCTGCCCGCCGTCGTCGCGACCAGCAGCCTCGAGCTCGGCATCGACATGGGTGCCGTCGACCAGGTCCTCCAGATCGCGTCGCCACCGAGCGTCGCCAGCGCCCTCCAACGGGTCGGGCGGGCCGGCCACCAGGTCGGCGAGGTCTCCCGAGGCGTCTTCTTCCCCCAGCACCGCGGCGACCTCGCGCCGGCTGCGGTCTCGGTCTCCCGCATGCGCAGCGGCGACATCGAGTCGCTGCGCATCCCGGCCAACCCGCTCGACGTGCTGGCCCAGCAGATCGTCGCCGCCACGGCCGTCGAGGAGTGGGACGTCGAGGAGCTGTTCGCCGTCGTACGCCGCGCCGCGCCGTACGCCGCCCTGCCGCGCTCGGCCTTCGAGGCGACCCTCGACCTGCTGGCCGGCCGCTACCCCAGCGACGAGTTCGCCGAGCTGCGGCCGCGCATCACCTGGGACCGCGTCACCGGCCGGCTCGTCGGGCGCCCGGGCGCGCAACGGCTGGCGGTCACCAGCGGCGGCACCATCCCCGACCGTGGGCTGTTCGGTGTCTTCATCGCCGGTGAGGGGGTCGGGCGCCGGGTCGGCGAGCTCGACGAGGAGATGGTCTACGAGAGCCGGGTCGGCGACGTGTTCGCGCTCGGCGCGACCAGCTGGCGGATCGAGGACATCACCCACGACCGCGTCATCGTGACGCCGGCGCCCGGCGTCCCTGCCCGGCTGCCGTTCTGGAAGGGCGACAACCCCGGCCGGCCGGCCGAGCTGGGCGAGGCGATCGGCGCGTTCACCCGCGAGCTCGGTGCGATGCCGGACGACGAGGCGCTCGCGCGGGTGCGGGCCGAAGGTCTGGACGAGAACGCGGCGACCAACCTGTTGACCTACCTGCGCGAGCAGGCCGAGGCGACCCGCCAGCTGCCGTCGGACGCGACGCTCGTCGTCGAGCGGTTCCGCGACGAGCTCGGCGACTGGCGGCTCGTGCTGCACTCGCCCTACGGCCAGGCCGTGCACGGCCCGTGGGCGTTGGCGATCAACGCGCGGCTGCACGAGCGCTACGGCGTCGACGGCCAGGCGCTCGCCGCCGACGACGGGATCGTGATCCGGATCCCCGACACCGACGCGGCCCCGCCCGGCGCCGACCTGGTCGTCTTCGAGCCCGACGAGATCGAGGAGATCGTCGCCCGCGAGGTCGGCGCGTCGGCGCTGTTCGCCTCACGGTTCCGCGAGAGCGCGGCGCGGGCCCTCCTGCTCCCCCGGCGCGACCCGGGCAAGCGCTCGCCCCTGTGGCAGCAGCGGCAGCGCGCGGCCGCGCTGCTGCAGGTCGCCGCGCGCTACCCCACGTTCCCGATCCTGCTCGAGACGGTGCGCGAGTGCCTCAACGACGTCTACGACCTGCCCGGGCTGACCGCTCTCCTCTCCCGGGTCCAGCGGCGCGAGGTGACGGTCAGCGAGGTCGAGACGGTCCAACCGTCGCCGTACGCCCGCACGCTGCTGTTCGGGTACGTCGCCCAGTACCTCTATGAGGGCGACTCTCCCATCGCCGAGCGCCGGGCCGCCGCGCTGACCCTCGACCAGGGCCTGCTCGCCGAGCTGCTCGGCCGTGCCGAGCTGCGCGAGCTGCTCGATCCGGTGGTGCTCGACGAGGTCGAGGCCGAGCTGCAGCGGACCGCTCCGGATCGTCGTGCGCGCGATGCCGAGGGCGTGGTCGACCTGCTCCGCCTGCTCGGCCCGCTCACGACCGAGGAGATCGGCGCACGCCTGGTGCCCGACGTCGACCTGGCCGCTGCGCTGACCTCGCTCCACGACGCGCGACGCGTGGTCCAGGTCCGCATGCCCTTCGATACGGCTCGTTCCTCGCCTACTCAGGAACCACCGCTCGCCGACGCGTGGGCCGTGATCGAGGACGTGGCCCGACTGCGCGACGGCCTGGGCATCCCGGTGCCGGCCGGCGTCCCGACCGCGTTCACCGAGCCGGTCGAGGACCCGCTGGCCGACCTGGTCGGGCGCTACGCCCGCACCCACGGGCCGTTCCTGGTGGCCGAGGTCGCCGCGCGGCTCGGGCTCGGTGCGGCCGTCGTACGCCACACGCTGCAGCGGCTCGAGGGCCAGGGCCGCGTCGTGTCGGGCGAGTTCCGGCCGACGGCGGCGAGCGACAGCACGGAGTGGTGCGATGCCGAGGTGCTGCGGCGACTCCGGCGGCGCTCCCTCGCCCGTCTGCGGCACGAGATCGAGCCGGTCCCGCCCGCCGCGCTGGCCCGCTTCGGGCTCGCCTGGCAGCAGGTGACCACGTCCAAGCGTGCGCTGCGTGGCGTCGACGGCGTGCTCGCTGCGGTCGAGCAGCTCGCCGGGGTGCCGGTGCCGGCCAGTGCGCTCGAGTCGCTGGTGCTCAGCGCGCGAGTCCGCGACTTCGAGCCGGCGTACCTCGACGAGCTCACCGCCACCGGCGAGATCGTGTGGGCCGGCCACGGCTCGCTGGCCGGTGCCGACGGCTGGGTGAGCCTGCACCTCGCCGACCAGGCGCCGCTGACCCTGCCCGAGCCGCAGCCCGTCAGCGACCCGCTCCAGCAGCGGGTCCTCGACGCGCTGTCGCCGGGTGGGGCGTGGTTCTTCCGGCAGCTCTCGGACCAGGTGTCCACCGCCTGTCGTGCGGCCGACGAGGTCCCACCGCTCGACGGCGTGCTGAGCGAGGCGCTCTGGTCGTTGGTGTGGGCCGGCCACCTGACCAACGACACGCTCACTCCCCTGCGCGCGCTCACCCGCAACGGGTCGGCCGCCCACCGATCCCGCTCAACGGCCGGGCGCCCCGGGCGGGTCAGCCGCACCGGCCCACCCGAGACGGCCGGCCGCTGGTCGCTGCTCCCCGAGCTCGACACCGACCCGACCCGCCGCGCCCATGCCACGGCCGAGCGGCTGATGGAGCGCCACGGCGTCGTCACCCGCGGCGCGGTGACCAGCGAGGGCGTGCCCGGTGGCTTCGCCGGCGTCTACCGCGTGCTCAGCGCGTTCGAGGAGACCGGTCGCTGCCGTCGCGGGTACTTCGTCGAGGGTCTCGGCGCCGCCCAGTTCTCCACCCCTGGCGCGGTCGACCGACTCCGCACGCACACCGGCGTGGGCGACAAGCCGGTCGCGGTCGCGCTGGCCGCCACCGACCCCGCCAACCCCTACGGCGCCGCCCTTCCCTGGCCGGTCTCGACAGGCTCCACCACCGAGTCGGGCCACCGGCCCGGCCGCAAGGCCGGTGCGATCGTGGTCCTGGTCGACGGCGAGCTCGTCGTGTACGTCGAACGCGGCGGCCGCACGCTGCTCACCTGGAGCGAGGAGCCGGCTCAGCTGGAGCCCGCGGCCGAAGCACTCTCCGCCGCCGTACGCCGTGGCAACCTCGGCCGCCTCACCGTCGAGAAGGTCGACGGTGCGCCCCTCCTCGGCACCTCCACCCCGCTGCGCGACGCCCTCGCCTCCGCCGGCTTCGTCGCCACTCCGCGCGGTCTGCGGCTGCGCTCCTAGCCGAGCGGTCCGTGGGGACGACTCGCGGACTAGCGGCGGGCCATGGCCTCCAGCCGGGCGATCCGGTCGGCGGTGGCCGGGTGCGTGGAGAACATCCGGGACACGTCGGCGGCGCGGAACGGGTTGGCGATCAACATGTGTGCCGCGTTCTGGAGCTGCGGGGTCGGGGCCAGCGGCGCGCGAGCGGTCCCAGCCTCGAGCTTGTGCAAGGCGGAGGCCAGCGCCAGCGGGTCGCCGGTGAGACGGGAGCCGTCCTCGTCGGCGTCGAACTCACGGGTCCGCGAGATCGCCATCTGGATGACCGAGGCGGCCAGGGGCGCGAGCAGCGACATCAGGATCAGGACCAGCGGGTTGGGGCGGTCCTCCTCGTCGGAGCCGCCGCCGAACATGGAGGCGAACATCGTCATCTGGGCGATCGAGGTGATCACACCGGCGAGCGCCGCGGCGACCGAGCTGGTCAGGATGTCGCGGTTGTAGACGTGCATCAGCTCGTGGCCGAGCACCCCACGCAGCTCGCGCTCGTCGAGCAGGCCGAGAATGCCCTCGGTGCAGCAGACGGCGGCGTGCGCCGGGTTGCGGCCGGTCGCGAACGCGTTCGGCGCCTGCGTCGGCGAGACGAACAGTGCCGGCATCGGCTTGCCGGCGGCGGTGGAGAGCTCACGGACGATGCGGTACATCGCGGGCTGCTGCTGCTCGGTGACCGGGTAGGCCCGCATCGCCCTGATCGCGAGCTTGTCGGAGTTCCAGTAGCCGTAGGCGGTCGTGCCGACGCCGAGCAGGCCGAAGATCCAGAGGAAGGCCATGTTGCCGGTGGAGCCGGCGATCAGGCCGCCGATGGCCAGCAGCAGCGCGACGATCCCCGCGAGCAGGCCGGCGGTCTTCAGTCCGTTGAAGTGGTGGTGCATGTCAGGAGAACGAGCCGACGGCATCGGATCGTTCCGAGGGATCGGTCACGCCGCGGAGGCGACGACCTCCGACGGACGACGGGCGCTGATCGGCGTAGGTGCCAGCGCGGCCTCCTCGACGGCGACGGCCCGTGCGACATCGCTGAGCACTGCGGAGAGCGGGACCTCGAGGGCCTCGCACAGCGAGGCGAGGAGCTCGGAGCTCGCCTCCTTCTGACCACGCTCGATCTCGGAGATGTAGCCGAGGCTGACCCGCGCGACGCCGGACACGTCACGCAGCGTCATGCCGAGCTCGTTGCGGCGGCCCTTGAGCACGTCGCCGAGACGCTGGCGGAACAGCACCATGGTCGTCTCCCTCTTGGATCGGTCGGATCGCCGGTCGGACCGGCTCGTTGGTGCAACGCTACCGGAGGCCGGTAGCTTCCCGTCGCCGACTCACTATGTCGTACGCCGCCGACACAGCCGCCTCGACGACCTGCTGCTGGATGCTGACGCGGTGGCCCTCCAGGTCGAGGCTGACGACCGAGGTGCCCTCGGCATCGGCCACACCGACGTACGCCGTCCCGACGGGCTTGTCCTCCTGCCGCTCGGGCCCGGCGACCCCGGTAGTGCTGACCCCGACGTCCGCACCGAGGAGGCGGCGTACGCCCTCCGCCATCGCCATCGCGCACTCGGCCGAGACCACGCCGTGCTCCGCGACGACGTCCTCGGGAACCCCGAGCACCGACATCTTCACCTCGCTGGCGTAGGCGACCACCCCGCCGAGGAAGTACGCCGACGAGCCGGGGACCGCGGTGATGGCGGCCGCGAGCAGGCCCCCGGTGAGCGACTCCGCGACGGCGAGCGACGTGTCCTCGTCACCGAAGAGGTCCTGCAGCTGGTCGACCGTGTGCACCACGTCGGCGAGGCTACCCAACAGGTCCCACCGGGACGCTCAGGTCACCAGGCAGGTCGTCAGGCAGGTCGTCAGGCAGCAGGCTGAGCGCGCCGCTGCCGGAGGGCGTCGCGGAAGAACTCGTAGCCGGAGGACACCGTCAGCACGACGGCGAGGGCGAGCATCGCCAGGGAGGCGACGTACACGACCTTGCCGGGGACGTCCCAGCTGCCGGAGACCTCCAGGCACGGCAGGGTCAGGCCGCCGAGCGCCAGGGCCTGGGCCATCGTCTTGACCTTGCCGCTCCACGCGGCGGCCATGACGACCGACTTCATGATCGAGAGGCGCAGCAGCGTCACCGACCACTCGCGGACCAGCACGACCACCGTGATCGCCCACATCCACCAGGTGTCCATGATGATCGAGAGACCGATGAAGGCCATGCCGGTGATCGCCTTGTCGGCGATCGGGTCGGCGATCTTGCCGAAGTCGGTGATCAGGTTGTGCTTGCGCGCGAGGTCGCCGTCGATCTTGTCGGTGGCCATGGCGACGAAGAAGATGAGGTACGCCGCGATGCGCCAGCCGATGTGCGTGCCGTCGTGGATGAGCAGGGCCCAGCCGTAGACCGGCACCAGCAGGATCCGCAGCGTGGTCAACGCGTTCGGGACGTTCCAGTTGGAAGGCTTCGCGGCCGTCTCCACCGACGTGGTCTGCTCGGTCATGCCTGCTCCTCGATCAGTTCGGCGAACAGGTCGACCCCGTCGCTGGCCACCACGCGTGCGCGCAGGAAGTCGCCGACGCGCGCCGACCCAGAGCCCGAGACGTAGGTGATGCCGTCGACCTCGGGGCCCTGGTGGGCGGCCCGTCCCTCGACAGTGTTGTCGGAGTCCTCGCCCACATCATCAGGCTCGAGGTTCTCGACGAGCACCACGACCTCCTCGCCGATGCGCTCCTCGGCGCGGTCGGCGTTGACGGCGGTGACGATGTCGGTGACGTGCTCGACGCGGGCGCGGATCTCGTCCTCGTCCAGCTTGCCGTCGAAGCCCTCGGCCTCGGTGCCGTCCTCGTCGGAGTAGCCGAACACGCCGGTGACGTCCATGCGCGAGGCGATGAGGAACTCGGTCAGGACCCGCACGTCCTCCTCGGTCTCACCCGGGAATCCGACGATGACGTTGGAGCGCACACCGGCGTACGGCGAGTGCCGGCGCACCTGCTCGAGCAGGCCGAGGAAGCTCTCGGCGTCGCCGAAGCGCTTCATCCGGCGCAGGACCGGGCCGCTGGCGTGCTGGAAGGAGAGGTCGAAGTACGGCGCGACGCCGGGAGTGTTCGCGATCGCCTCGATCAGGCCGGGGCGGGTCTCGGCGGGCTGGAGGTAGGAGACCCGGACGCGCTCGATGCCTTCGATGGCGGTGACCTCGGGCAGCAGCGTCTCGAGCAGCCGGATGTCGCCGAGGTCCTTGCCGTAGGAGGTGTTGTTCTCGGAGACCAGGAACAGCTCCTTGACGCCCTGCGTGGCCAGCCAGCGGGCCTCGTCGAGCACCTCGGACGGACGCCGGCTGACGAACGAGCCGCGGAACATCGGGATCGCGCAGAAGGTGCAGCGCCGGTCGCAGCCGTTGGCCAGCTTGAGGGCGGCCATCGGGCCGTCGTCGAGCCGGGCGCGTACGCCGGACGAGCCGGCGACCGGGGCGTCGCTGGCCTGGCGCTCGGCGGGGCTGATCGGCAGCAGGAGCCGGCGGTCCTTGGGGGTGTGCGGGTGCTGCACCTCGCCCGCCAGGATCGAGCGCAGCCGGGCGCCGATGTCGTTGTAGTCGTCGAAGCCGAGGACCGCGTCGGCCTCGGGCAGCTCGCTGGCCAGGTCCTTGCCGTAGCGCTCGGCCATGCAGCCGACCGCGACGACCGCCTGCGTCTTGCCGGTCGCCTTGAGGTCGGAGGCCGCGAGGAGGGTGTCGATCGAGTCCTTCTTGGCGGCCTCGACGAAGCCGCACGTGTTGACCACGACCGTGTCGGCGTCCTCCGGGTCGTCGACGAGCTGGAACCCGTCGGCGGCCAGGCGGCCGGCGAGCTCCTCGGAGTCGACGTCGTTGCGGGCGCACCCGAGGGTGAGCAGGGAGACGGAGATCGGCGATGTAGTGGTCATGTCTGTCACCGAGTATGACGGAGCGGGGCCCTTCGGGGTGAACCGAAGAGCCCCGCCCGTCGTACGGTCAGCGTGCGATCAGCGTCGCGGAGGCCTGCTCGCCGGTGCTGCCGAGCGCCTTGGCCGGCCGTCCGTCGATCGAGGCGGTCACCGAGCCGTCGGAGGACCAGATGCGGACCGGGGCGATCGCCTTGAGGTTCGCGCTCTGGCCGAAGGCCAGCGGGCCGTCGAGGACGACGTGGCCGTTGGCGTCGCGCACGACGAGGCGGGCGCCGCCGTGGGCCGCGTTCAGGACGACCTTGACCGGCTTGCCGTGGGCGTCCATCGCGTGGGTGATGCCGCCGCTCTGGTTCAGCACCGGGGTGTTGCCGACCGGAGCCGGGCCGCCGAGCACCAGGCGGGCGACCGACCAGACCAGCACCGCACCCATGACAGCGGAGATCAGGACCGACCAGTTGCGGCCACCGCGCGTGCTGCGGATCGAACCGCCGTGGCCGGTGGCCAGCTCGGACTCGAAGACGCGGCGCGGGTCGACCGGCGCGTCGGCGTACGTGTTGTCGTAGGTCGCGACCAGCGGCGCCGCGTCGATGCCGAGGACCCGCGACAGCGTGCGCAGGTGACCGCGGGCGTAGAAGTCGCCGCCGCACGGCGCGAAGTCGTCGACCTCGATGGCCTCGATGACGTGGGGGCGGATCCGGGTGCGCTCGGAGAGCTGGTCGATGGTCAGCCCGAGCTCCTGACGCGCACGCGCCAGCTCGGGGCCCACGACCGGACGGGCGGCCGGACGGACCGCCAGCTCCTCGAGGACCACGGTGGCGTTCTCGTCGTACGCCGGCGCGGCCGGCGCCGCAGGAGCGGGAGCGGGGTCTCCGAGCAGGTCGGACAGGCGGCGCGGCTCAGCCGTGCCGGGCATGTCGACGCGCGCGGCCAGGATGGTGGTGCGGCCGGGGGTCGGGGGCTCCTCCACCTCGGCGACCTCCTCGACCTCCTCGACCTCGGTGGCGTCCTCCGCGACGTCCTCGGTCACGGCCGGGATCTCGCCGGTGGACACCAGGTCCTCGTCGTCCGCGGCGTCCGCGGCGATCGGTGCGGTGTCCTCGGTGAGCGGAGCGACGTCCTCGGTGGGGGTGACGTGCTCGGCGGGGGCAGGCGGCTCGACCGGGGCGACCGCGTCGAGCGGAGCGTCGGGCGCGGCGCCGTCCTCGATGCCGGGGACGACCTCGACCACGTCGGCACGACCGCCGGAGAGGTCCGCCAGGGTGTCGCTGAGGCCGGACAGGTCCGCGCCGACCACGACGGTGGCCATGGTCAGCGGGACGATCAGCTGGTGGTCGTCGTGGCTGACCACGAGCAGGTGACCGTCACGCAGCGGCAGCCTGCGCGGCAGGTGCTCGAAGCAGTCGATCTCGTCCCAGCCCAGGCCCTGCCACTTGGCGCCCTCGCGCAGGCGGACGCCGCGCTCGTCGACGACCATCAGCGGGGCACGCGCGTCGACCAGCGTGACGACGTACGCGATGGTGATCAGCGCCAGCACGCCCAGCGCCAGCCAGTCGAGCGCGGAGCCGCCCCCGAAGGCGCGGACCGCGAACGCGATCGCGAGCAGGCCCGCGATCGTGCCGACGGCCGCGGCGAGCGGGACGTTGCGACGTACCTCGACGGAAGCAGTGGTGTCGGTCATCGGGCTCACGCCTCTCCCTGGATGGTCATGATCACGGCGTCGATCTCATCGGGCTTGACGAGGACGTCGCGTGCCTTGGAGCCCTCGGAGGGACCCACCACGCCACGGCTCTCGAGGATGTCCATCAGCCGGCCCGCCTTGGCGAAGCCGACGCGGAGCTTGCGCTGCAGCATCGAGGTCGAGCCGAACTGCGTGGAGACCACGAGCTCGATCGCCTGGATGACGAGGTCCATGTCGTCACCGATGTCGTCGTCGAGCACCTTGTTGCTGGCGGCGGCGACCGTGACGTCCTCGCGGTACCTGACCTCGAGCTGACCCTTGCAGTGCTTGACGACCTGCTGGATCTCGTTCTCGGTGACCCACGAGCCCTGCACACGGATCGGCTTGCTCGCACCCATCGGGAGGAACAGGCCGTCACCCTGGCCGACCAGCTTCTCGGCACCCGGCGTGTCGAGGATGACGCGGGAGTCGGCGAGGCTGGACGTCGCGAACGCCAGGCGGGACGGGACGTTGGCCTTGATCAGACCGGTCACGACGTCGACCGACGGACGCTGCGTGGCGAGCACCAGGTGGATGCCGGCCGCACGCGCGAGCTGGGTGATGCGGACGATCGAGCCCTCGACGTCACGCGGGGCGACCATCATCAGGTCGGCGAGCTCGTCGACGATGACCAGGAGGTACGGGTAGGGCTGCAGGACCCGCTCGCTGCCGGCCGGCAGCTCGATCTTGCCCTCGCGGACCGCCTTGTTGAAGTCGTTGATGTGCTTGAAGCCGAAGTTCGCCAGGTCGTCGTACCGCATGTCCATCTCGCGGCAGACCCACTCGAGGGCCTCGGCGGCCTTCTTCGGGTTGGTGATGATCGGCGTGATCAGGTGCGGGACGCCTTCGTAGGCGTTCAGCTCGACGCGCTTGGGGTCGACCATGATCATCCGGACCTCGTCGGGCGTGGACCGCATGAGGATCGAGGTGATCATCGAGTTGATGAACGACGACTTTCCGGAGCCGGTGGCACCCGCGACCAGGAGGTGCGGCATCTTCGCCAGGTTCGCTACGACGAACCCGCCCTCGACGTCCTTGCCGAGCCCGGCGACCAGCGGGTGGTGGTCGGTGCGGGCCGCGTTGGAGCGCAGGACGTCGCCGAGGGAGACGACCTCCTTGTCGGTGTTCGGGATCTCGACGCCGACCGCGGACTTGCCGGGGATCGGGCTGAGGATCATCACGTCGGACGTGCCGACGGTGTAGGCGATGTTCCGCGTGATGTTGGTGATCTTCTCGACCTTCACACCGACGCCGAGCTCGATCACGTAGCGCGTGACGGTCGGGCCGCGGGTGTAGCCGGTGACCTGGGCATCGACGTTGAACTCGTCGAGGACCGCCTGGAGGCGGCGTACGACGTCGTCGCTGGCGGCACTGCGGGTCTTGTGCACGTCACCGGGCTTGAGGGCCGCGGAGTCGGGCAGCGTGTAGACGATGTCGCCCGACAGCGCCAGCTGCTCGGCACGGACCGGGAGGTCGGTGTGCGGCGGCGCGACCTCGACCTCGGTCTCCTTCGGCGGCACGAACGCCGACGGCAGGCCGCCGGTCGAGCCGGGACCGGACGGGCGCTTCTTGCCGAGGGCACGACGCTCGAGCGGAGCCATGTCGGCCTGCGTCGGGGCGTCGTCCTCCTCGTCGGTGAGGGGGATGTCGATCGGCTCGAGCAGCGCCATCGAGTCCTCGACGGCGGGCTCGACCTTGCGACGGCCACGCTTGGGCTTGTCCTCGGCGAGCAGCGGCGTGTCGTACGCCGGGTCGCCGGAGCGCTGGAAGGTGTCGTCCAGGCCGAGCTTGTAGGCCTGGGTCGCGTCGCGGTCGTAGTCCTCGTGGCCGAACAGGTGGGCGGAGAGGTCGCGGAGGCGGTCGGGGACGCGGTAGAGCGGCGTCGCGGTGATGACCAGGACGCCGAAGAAGGCGAGCAGGGCGAGGATCGGGACGACGACGTACGCCGAGCGCATCAGGTCGAGCAGCAGCGCGGAGACGACGTACCCGACCGCTCCCCCGCCGTCGCGCAGCGGAGTGGTGTCACCCTGGACCGGCTGCGGGTTGCCCGCCGCGATCTGGACGATGCCGAGGATGCCGAAGGCGAGCGCGGACCAGCCGATCACCTGGCGGCCGGCCGGGCCGTTGGTGATCGGGTCGCGCATCAGCCGCCAGCCGGCGAGCAGCAGGAACAGCGGGACCAGCCAGCCGATCTTGCCGACCGTGCCGGAGGTGATGGTGCGGACGAACTCCATGAAGCCGCCGGCGACGTCGAACCAGACGGCCCCCGCGGCGATCAGGGCGACCGCGAACAGCAGCAGGCCGCCGCCGTCGCGACGCTGCTCGGGCTCGATGTCGCGCGCGCCGCCGATGACGGAGCGGACGACCGTCCCGACACCGTGCGCGATGCCCAGCCAGATCGCGGCCAGGCCACGGACCAGCGCGGTCAGTGCGGTCGCGATCGGGCCCGGCCCGCTGCGCACGGCACGCGGAGCCGGCCGCTTCGCGGTCGAGCGCGAGCGGCTGTTGCTGGTCGTACTACGGGATCGCGAGCTGCTGGTGCTGCTCCGGCCCTTCGCCGTGCCTGCCCGAGAGGATCCGGACTTGCTCGCCGTGCGGGATGAAGCAGTGGTGCGGCTACGCGAACCCGTCGGGGAAGACGTACGGGTCGCCATGCTCACAACCTACCCATTTGCCCCTTGAGTCACAGGAACAACACGCGGAACGGTCAAGCGTGGGTTGAGGGTTCGCGCGAGAGGTCTCAGGCCTCGACGACGACCGGCACGATCATCGGCCGGCGCTTGTGCTTCGTGCCGACCCACCGGCCGATGGTCCGGCGTACGGTCTGCTGGAGCAGGTGGGTGTCGGTGTTGCCCTCGGAGAGCTGGAAGTTCACCGCGTCGATGATCGGCTGCTTGATCTCGTCGAACATCGAGTCCTCCCACGCGTGACCGCGGGCGTGGATCTCGGGACCGGCGCTGACCTTCGCGGCGACCGCGTCGACCACGACGATGACCGAGATGAAGCCCTCCTCGCCGAGGATCCGGCGGTCCTTGAGCTCGGTCTCGGTGACGTCGCCGACGGTCTGGCCGTCGACGAAGACGTAGCCGACCTCGACCTTGCCGACCCGGCTGGCGACACCGTCGACGAGGTCGACGACCACGCCGTTCTCGGCGTACACGACGTTCTCGACGCCGGTCTGCTTGGCCAGGTCGCCGTTGGCGAGCATGTGCCGGACCTCGCCGTGGACCGGCAGCACGTTGCGCGGCTTGACGATGTTGTAGCAGTAGAGGAGCTCGCCGGCCGACGCGTGACCGGAGACGTGCACGAGCGCGTTGCCCTTGTGCACGACGTGGGCGCCGAGGCGGGCCAGGCCGTTGATCACGCGGTAGACCGAGTTCTCGTTGCCCGGGATCAGCGAGGAGGCCAGGACGACGGTGTCGCCCGGCTCGAGGTGCACGAAGTTGTGCGACCGGTTGGCGATGCGGGAGAGCGCCGACATCGGCTCGCCCTGGGAGCCCGTGGAGATCAGGACCTGCTTCTCCGGGGGCAGCGCGGCCAGCTCCTTGGCCTCGACCATCACGCCCGGCGGGACCGTGAGGTAGCCCAGGTCGCGCGCGATCTGCATGTTGCGGACCATGGAGCGGCCGACGTACGCCACCTTGCGGTTGTGCAGCACGGCGGCGTCGAGCACCTGCTGGACGCGGTGCACGTGGGAGGCGAAGCAGGCCACGATGATGCGCTGCTTGGAGTCGGCGAAGGCCTGGTTGAGGACCGGGGTGATCTTGCGCTCCGCCGTGGTGAAGCCGGGGACCTCGGCGTTGGTCGAGTCGGTCAGGAAGAGGTCGACGCCCTCCTCCCCCAGCCGCGCGAACGCGCGCAGGTCGGTGATCCGGCCGTCGAGCGGCAGCTGGTCCATCTTGAAGTCGCCGGTGTGCAGGACCAGGCCGGCGCCGGTGCGGATCGCGACCGCGAGCGCGTCCGGGATGGAGTGGTTGACCGCGATGAACTCGAGCTCGAACGGACCGAAGGCGATCCGGTCGCCCTCCTTGACCGTGGTGAAGCTGGTCTGGCGCAGCCGGTGCTCGCGGATCTTCGCGTTGAGCAGCGCGAGGGTCAGCTCGGAGCCGACCAGCGGGATGTCCTGGCGCTCACGCAGGAGGTACGGCGTCGCGCCGATGTGGTCCTCGTGCCCGTGGGTCAGGACCAGCGCCTCGATGTCGTCGAGGCGGTCCCGGATCGCCCCGAAGTCGGGAAGGATCAGGTCGACGCCCGGCTGGTGGTCCTCCGGGAACAGCACGCCGCAGTCGACGATGAGCAGCTTGCCGGCGTACTCGAAGACGGTCATGTTGCGACCGACCTCGCCGAGGCCGCCCAGCGGGATGACGCGCAGGCCGTTCTCGGGGAGCTCGGGAGGCGTGCCGAGGTCGGGGTGCGTGTAGATCACGAGAGCACTCCAGCCGTGCGCAGACCGGCGGCGAGGGCCGCGACTTCCGTCTCGTCCAGCTCGACCAGCGGTGAGCGCACCGCCCGGTTGTCGAGGACGCCGAGCAGCTGCAGGGCCGCCTTGGCGGTGGTCGCGCCGTAGTTGGGGACACCCATGACGGCGTCGTACGCCGGCACCAGGCCGGTGTGGATCCGGAGGGCCTCGGCGTGGTCGCCCTGGGCGAACGCGGCGATCATCGCGGCCAGCTCGTTGCCGGCGACGTGGGCGACGACCGAGACCAGGCCGCACGCGCCGTACGCGAGGTAGCCGAGGGTGTTGACGTCGTCACCGGAGTAGACGGAGTAGCCCAGGTCGACCAGCTGCGCGGCACGGGAGAGGTCACCGGTCGCATCCTTGGTCGCGACCACGGTGTCCCACTTCTTGGCCTCGGCGTAGACCGGGAGCTCGATGCGGGTGCCGGCACGCGAGGGGACGTCGTACAGCATCACCGGGACGTCGCTGGCCGAGACGACCTGCTGGAAGTGGTTGAGGAGCCCGGCCTGGCTGGGCTTGTTGTAGTAGGGGGTGACCAGGAGGAGCCCGTCGGCGCCGACCTTCTCGGCCTGGCGCGCGAGCTCGACGGAGTGCCGGGTGTCGTTGGTGCCGACGCCGGCGACGACCTTGGCGCGGTCACCGACGGCGTCCTTGACGGCCGCCAGCGTCTCGCCGTCCTCGGCGCCCGTGGTCGTCGGCGACTCGCCGGTCGTGCCGGAGACGACGATGCCGTCGTTGCCGTTGTCCACCAGGTGCTTGGCGACCTTCTGCACCGCGTCCAGGTCGACGGAGCCATCGGGGCGGAACGGCGTGACCATCGCGGTCAGGAGCGTTCCGAAGGGTGCCGAAGTCATGGGCTCAGCCTAGTCGCGCGTACGCCGGCGCAGCGACCCGGCGCACGGCGTCGAGATGGAGGTTGTGGCTGGGTTCCGGCGGAGATGACGACCACAACCTGCATCTCGGCGGCCTCATCCCGCCTGCCAGCGCAGGAAGCGGTCGCGCTCCCACGCATCCAGGCCGCGCCGGCGCTCGACGGTGTGCGTCTCGACCCATCCCGGCGGCGGCTCGATGGTCCAGCGGCGCTCGAGGGTCCTCGACCGCTCGACCGCATCCCGGGTGCGCCGGAGGAAGTCACGCGGGTCGGGCAGGTCGGCGGTCACCATCTCGACGTATTCCATGCCGAGGCGGCGGAACGCGCCCTCGCGCCGGACGTCCTTGCCACGCTGTGAGCTGACCAGGTGGAGAGCGCCGTCGTACTCCCCCACCGTCCCGGTCGGCAGGTGCAGCAGGTCGGGCGTCCCGACGAAGCGACCGTCCTCGTCGAACACCGGACGGTTGCACACGACGTCGGTCAACCCGATCGAGCGCCACCAGCCCCGCATCTCGGTCTCCATCGGCGACCAGCAGTTCTCGTCCGCCAGCGCGATCGCCCGGCCCAGGCGGCGGACCTGACGTACGCCGGCGAGGCGGGCGGTCAACGACGCCAGCTCGTCGAGGGAGACGAGGTCCGCCGCCGCAGCGCGGTCGATCATGGCCACCGCGTCTGTCATCGACCGGGCGTGGCAGACCTCGAACGCGACGGAAGCGGCGGCGGAGGACAGCATCAGCCCGTCGACCTCCTGGAGTCCCTCACGCAGGTAGGTGTCACGCGCGACCAGGATCCCCGGTCGTGGCGTCACCCGGTCGGGCGGCACGGCGAGCGGCACCGGCAGCGCGACGCCGTTGCTCGAGCCGCCGAGGTGGCGGACGCCCTGCCACCGCAGGGCGGCCCATCCGGTCACCGCCCCGCCTTCCGGCAGCAGGGCCGCCGCGCTCACGATGGCCTGGGCGACCGCCAGCGCGGGGTCGAGCCCGGTCGGGAGGAAGAACCCGCGGTACGGGCTGGTCCAGGCCTGCCCGCGGGTCTCGCCGCGGGTCGGGCCGGTCAGCCCACGGGGGTCCTGGCGCACGGGCCAGACCAGGCCCGGCCGGCGCAGGTCGACGGCCGGACAGGAGACGCGTGGGGCCCGATCCGCCATGCCGGCAGCCTGCCCCGGATCCCGGAGATCTGCAGGCGTCCTCCACAGGCCCGTCGAGATGCAGGTTGTGGCTGGGTCTCAACCGGGAAAATCGACCGGAACCTGCATCTCGGCGGACTCAGCCGCAGGCGAAGACGCGCTCCCAGGTGACGATCGTGAAGCCGTCACGAGGATCGCGGGAGGCCGCACGCCACTTCTCTCGGTCGAACGCCGGGTAGACGACGTCGCCCTCGGGCGAGAGCGGGATCTCGGAGATGACCTGCCGGTCGGCGTACGGGAGGGCGGAGGTGTAGACCGCGGCGCCGCCACCGATGGTCACCGGCGTCTCGAGGGGCTGATCGGCGAGCAGCTCGTCGGCGAGCTCGAGCGCGGCGGGCAGCGACGAGGCGACGTGCACGCCCTCGCTCGACCACGACGGGTCGCGGCTGAGCACGATGGTGGTGCGCCCGGGCAGCGGGCGGCCGATCGACTCGTGGGTGGTGCGACCGAGCACCAGCACCGTGCCGATGGTGTGCTCCTTGAAGACCTTCTGCTCACCGGGCACGTGCCACGGGATGTCGGGCCCGTTGCCGATGACGCCGTTCTCGGCGACGGCGGCGACCATCGTCACCGTCCGCCCTGCGGGGGTGGTCATACGGCGATCGGCGCCTTGATGCCCGGGTGCGGGTCGTAGCCCTCGACCGAGATGTCGTCGAGGTCGAACCCGTCGATCTCCTTGATCTCGGGGTTGAGCACCAGCCTCGGCAGCGGCCGCGACTCGCGGGTGAGCTGCAGGCGCGCCTGGTCGAGGTGGTTGGAGTAGAGGTGCGCGTCGCCGAGGGTGTGCACGAAGTCGCCCACCTCCAGGCCGGTCACCTGGGCGACCATGTGGGTGAGCAGGGCGTACGACGCGATGTTGAAAGGTACGCCGAGGAACACGTCGGCCGAACGCTGGTAGAGCTGGCAGGACAGCCGCCCGTCGGCGACGTAGAACTGGAACAGCGAGTGGCACGGCGGCAGCGCCATCTCGTCGACGAGCGCCGGGTTCCACGCCGAGACGATGTGGCGCCGGGAGTCGGGCGAGGTGCGGATCTGGTCGATGACCTGGGCGAGCTGGTCGATGTGACGGCCGTCGGGCGCGGGCCACGAGCGCCACTGGGCGCCGTACACCGGACCGAGGTCGCCGTTCTCGTCGGCCCACTCGTCCCAGATCGAGATGCCGCGCTCCTGCAGCCAGCGGACGTTGGTGTCACCGCGCAGGAACCACAGGAGCTCGCCGAACACCGAGCGGGTGTGGATCTTCTTGGTGGTGACCAGCGGGAAGCCGTCGGAGAGGTCGAAGCGCATCTGGTGGCCGAACACGCTCAGCGTGCCCGTGCCGGTGCGGTCGCCCTTCTCGGTCCCCTCGTCGAGGATTCGCTGCACCAGATCCAGGTAAGCCCGCACGGGTCCGATCCTAGGCCGAGAGCGACATGGGTCCGTAGACCAGCCGGTCGACCTCGAACAGGGTCACCTGCTCGACGCCGAGATCGGCCAGCTCGGCGTACGTCTCGCCGACCCAGGACTCGGCGTCGCCCTGGCTGGGGAACCGCATCTCGGCGTACGACGCAGCGTCCCCCGTCAGCTCGACGGTCTCGCCCGACGCGGACTCCAGGCGCCACCACCAGGGGCGCTCGGCGGGGGTCGGCTGCCGGAAGGTCGGCGGCTCCTCGGGCAGCATCAGGCCTCCCTGACGGACGGGTCGACGAACGGCGGCTTCACGATCTGGAACACCTCGGACCTTCCTCGGACGTCGACCGACACCTCGGCCTCGTCGTTGACGTTGGAGCGGACGAGCGCGAGCGCGATGCCGGTCTTGAGGGTCGGCGAGAACGTGCCGGAGGTGACCTCGCCGACGCGGAGGTCGGGGCCGATCGCGACGCCCATGTGCGGGCGCGGGATCGCGCGACCCGTCGCCTTGAGGCCGACCAGCTTGCGCCGCGCGCCGGCCTCCTTCTCGGCCACGACCTTGTCGCGGCCCCAGAAGGCCTCCTTCTTCCAGCCGACCGCCCAGCCGAGGCGCGCCTCGTTGGGGGTGACCTCGAGGGAGATGTCCTGGCCGTGCAGCGGGTAGCCCATCTCGGTGCGCAGCGTGTCGCGAGCGCCCAGGCCGCAGGCGGCGATGTCGTACGCCGCCCCCGCCTCCATGAGTGCGTCCCACAGCTGGCCCGCGACGGCGTTGGGCGCGATCAGCTCGTAGCCGCGCTCGCCGGTGTAGCCGGTGCGACACACGATGACCGGCTCGCCGGCGTACTCGGTCTCGATGAAGGTGAGGTACTCGTGGCCGACCGGCAGCCCGGCGGCCTCGAGCGTCTCGTCGGACCGGGTGCCCTGGACCGCCAGCACGACGTAGTCGCGGTGGTGGTTGAGCACCTCGACGCCCTCGGGCGCCTCGGCCGCGAGGCGGCGGTGGACCTCGGTGTTGTTGGAGGCGTTGGGGACCAGGAAGACGTGGTCCTCGTCCTTGAAGTAGCTGAAGATGTCGTCGACGATGCCGCCGGTCTCGGGGTCCAGGCACAGCGTGTACTGCGCCTTGCCGGGGCCGATCCGGCCGAGGTCGTTGGACAGCGTGGCGTTGACGTACGCCGCCGCGCCCGGCCCGCGCACGACGACCTTGCCCAGGTGGCTGACGTCGAAGATCCCGACGCTGGTGCGGACGGCGGTGTGCTCGGGCACCACGCCGGCGTACTGCAGCGGCATCGACCAACCACCGAACTCGGCGAACTTGGCGCCGAGCGCGACGTGGCGGTCGTGCAGCGGGGACTGGAGGAGGTCTTCGGCCATGGTGCGGAAGATATCCTGCGCCGGTGACGACCTACGCCCTGCGCACCGCGAGTCCCGCCAAGACCAAGGCCGAGGCGGTCGTCGTCGGGGTCCTGCCCGGCCCCGTCCTTGCTCCGGGCGGCGAGGACGTCGCCTCGGCGTACGGCCGCAAGCTGGAGGGCCTGCTCGCCACGCTCTCGCTCACCGGCCGCGCCGGCGAGGTCGCGAAGGTGCCCACGAGCGGCGCCATCGGCTCCCCGCTGCTGGTGCTGGTCGGCCTCGGTTCCACCGACGCGCAGGCCGTACGCCGGGCCGCGGGCAATGCCGCTCGCGCCTGCTCGAACGCCGCGACCGTCGCGCTCGCGCTGCCGGCCGACAGCCCCGAGCTGGCCCGCGCCGTGGTCGAGGGCTTCCGGCTCGGCAGCTACACGTTCACGACGTACAAGAGCGCGGCCGCGCCGAGCGCGCCCGCCGAGGTCGTCCTGCTCTCCCCCGCCTCGCGCCGCAAGGACGTGGTAGCCGCCGTCGCGGACGCGCAGGTGGCGGCGGACGCGACGTACGCCATGCGTGACTGGGTGAACACGCCGCCGGTGGACCTGACGCCGCCGGCCTTCGCCGACGCGATCACCGCCGCGGTCAAGGCCATCAACAAGGGCTTGGACAAGGGCGCCACCCGGCTCAGCATCACCGTGCACGACGAGGAGCGCCTGGCCGAGCTCGGCTGTGGCGCCACCCTCGCGGTCGGTGCCGGGTCGTCCGCGGCTCCGCGGATCGTCGAGCTGCGCTACCGACCCAAGCACGCCGTCGCGCACGTCGCGCTGGTCGGCAAGGGCATCACCTTCGACTCCGGCGGCCTGTGGATCAAGCCCGGCGCGAGCATGGGCACGATGAAGGAGGACATGGCCGGCGCGGCCGCCGTCGTCCAGGCCACGCTGGCCATCGCACGCCTCGGCCTGCCGATCGAGGTCACCACCGTCGCCGGCCTGGCCGAGAACATGGTGAGCGGCTCCGCGACGCGACCCGGCGACGTCGTCACGGCGTACGGCGGCACGACCGTCGAGGTCTCCAACACCGACGCCGAGGGCCGGCTCGTGCTCGCCGACTGCCTCGGCCTGGCCGCCGAGCGCAAGCCCGACCTGCTCGTCGACATCGCCACCCTGACCGGCCACATGGTGCAGGCGCTGGGCGAGAAGATGGCCGGCGTGATGGGCGACGACGACGCCGTCGCCAGCGTGCTCGCGGCGGCCGCCGCGGCCGGCGAGGACGCCTGGCCGATGCCGATCCCGGACTTCATGGACGAGCGGATCCGGTCGAGCCGGATCGCCGACATCGCGCAGTACGACTTCGTCCGCTGGGGTGGCGGGCTGTACGCCGCCGCGTTCCTGCGGGCCTTCACCCGCGGCCTGCCATGGGCACACCTCGACATCGCGGGCCCGACGTTCAACAAGGGCGGCGCGGTCGGCCACCTGGTGCCCGGGGCGACCGGGTACGGCGTCGCGACGCTGATCGAGCTCGCCCGCGGGCTCAGCTCTCCTGCGGCCGCTGCGCCTGCTGTGCCTGCTTCTGTGCCTGCCTGACCCGGCTGTTGTACTCCCGCATCCGCTGCGGGACACCGACCAGCGCGGCGTCGTACGACGGGATCCGCTTGTCGTTGCAGAACCGGTGGGCCCAGTCGACCGAGGGGACCCGGCGGCGCGTCCACTCGCCGTCGTGGGCGACCAGCAGCAGCGTCACCTCGCTGACGGCGGTGCGTGGCTCGACGAAGCCCTCAACGCCGCGGTGCTGCCCGATCCACGCGTCGAGGTGGGCGACATCGGTGCCGTCGGCAGCGCGGACCCGCGTCGAGCCGGTGCGGGCGCCGCCGGTCGGCCCGCTCATCTTCGGCGTACGCCGGAATCGGTCCCAGAACGACATGGCGCAATTGTGCCCGACCGACACGCCCACCGGAGTCGCTTCATCAGTGCGAGTGTGAGGTACGGGCATAGGGTCGGGTCGTTGCCTGTTGCATCACCTGTGGTGCAAGGATGGGCCCGCACCCACGTGCGCGCGGAGCAGACGCAGAACGACCCACGAAGTCGAGGAACCAATGGCCACTGAAGTCCCCCTTCCGGCACTCGGAGAGTCCGTCACCGAAGGCACCGTGACCCGGTGGCTCAAGCAGGTCGGAGACAGCGTCTCGGTCGACGAGCCGCTGCTCGAGGTCTCGACCGACAAGGTCGACACCGAGATCCCCTCGCCCGTCGCCGGCACGCTGCTGGAGATCAAGGCCGCCGAGGACGAGACCGTCGAGGTCGGCGCGGTCCTCGCCGTGATCGGTGCGGCCGACGAGTCCGCCGCTCCGGCCGACGCTCCGGCGCCCGAGGCACCCGCCGCGGCCGACACCGCGGAGGAGCCGGCGCAGGCCGAGCAGCCCGCGACGCCCGACGAGCCGGCCTCCCCCAACACCGCCACCACCGAGGACACCTCGGCCCCGCCCGCCGCGGAGACCGAGGCGCCCGACGCCGCGGCCGCCGGCGCGACCGGCACCGCCGTGACCCTGCCCGCGCTGGGCGAGTCCGTCACCGAGGGCACCGTCACCAAGTGGCTCAAGCAGGTCGGCGACTCGGTCGCCGTCGATGAGCCGCTGCTCGAGGTCTCCACCGACAAGGTCGACACCGAGATCCCCTCCCCTGTCGCCGGCACGCTGCTGGAGATCAAGGCCGCCGAGGACGAGACCGTCGAGGTCGGCGCCGAGCTGGCCATCATCGGCTCCGGTCAGGCCGCCGCTGCGCCGGCGAAGGCCGAGGCGCCCGCCGCTCCCGAGGCCCCCGCCGAGCCGGCTCCGGCCGCTCCCGAGGCTCCCGCCGCCGAGGCTCCCGCGCAGACGCTCTCCCCCGAGCCGCCCGCGAAGGCCGAGCCGCCGGCTCCCGAGCGCACCGCTGACGACGCCGACGAGAAGCTCTCCCCGGTCGCCGCGCACGCCGCCGCCCAGGCCGAGTCCGGCAGCAGCTACGTCACCCCGCTGGTGCGCAAGCTGGCCAACCAGCACGGCGTCGACCTGAGCACGGTCGAGGGCTCCGGCGTCGGTGGCCGCATCCGCAAGCAGGACGTCCTGGCCGCCGCTGAGGCCGCCAAGTCCGCCGCGGCCGCCCCGGCCGCTGAGGCCGCGCCCGCCGCAGCGAGCTCGGCGCCCGCCGCAGCCGCCGCGTCCGGCGTACCTGCTGCGAGCCCGTCGCCGCTGCGCGGCAAGACGGTCCCGATGAGCCGCCTGCGCACGATCATCGCCAAGCGCATGACCGAGTCGCTGCAGATCTCGGCCCAGCTCACCCAGGTCGTCGAGATCGACGTGACCAACGTGGCCCGCCTGCGTGAGAGCATCAAGGACGAGTTCCTGGCTCGCGAGGGCGTCAAGCTCAGCTACCTGCCGTTCTTCGCCAAGGCCGCGATCGACTCGCTCAAGTCGCACCCGATGCTCAACGCGGCGATCGACACCAACGCCGGCACGGTGACCTACTACGACCGGGAGAACCTCTCGATCGCGGTCGACACCGAGAAGGGCCTGATCACGCCGGTCATCAAGGAGGCGGGTGACCTGTCCGTCTCCGGCCTGGCCAAGAAGATCGCCGACGTCGCCGAGCGCACCCGCACCAACAAGATCGGTCCGGACGAGCTCTCGGGCGGCACCTTCACGATCACCAACCTCGGCTCGGTCGGCGCCCTGTGGGACACCCCGGTCATCAACCAGCCGCAGGTCGCGATCCTCGGCCCCGGTGCCGTCGTCAAGCGCCCCGTCGTCATCGACGACGACGCCCTCGGCGAGACCATCGCGATCCGTCACATGTGCTACTTCGCGCTGACCTACGACCACCGCCTGGTCGACGGCGCCGACGCCGGTCGCTTCCTGTCCGAGGTCAAGAAGCGCCTCGAGGCCGGTCAGTTCGAGGTCTGAGCCTGATGTTGTACGACGACCTCGGCCTGGTCGACTACGAGGCAGCCTGGGAGCTGCAGCGGAGCGTCCACGCCGAGGTCGCCGGCGGCAGCCGGGACGACACGGTGCTGCTGCTCGAGCACCCGCCGGTCTACACCGCCGGCAAGCGCACCGACCCGTGGGAGCGGCCCGCCGATCCCGGCGGCGCGAAGGTCATCGACGTCGACCGCGGCGGCAAGATCACCTTCCACGGCCCCGGCCAGCTGGTGGGCTACCCGATCGTCACGCTCCCCCAGCACGTCCTGGTCGTCGACTACGTCCGTCGGGTCGAGGAGGCGCTGATCCTCGCCTGCCGCGACCTCGGCGTGACGACCGCGCGCGTCCCCGGCCGCAGCGGCGTGTGGCTCCGGGCCGACCCCGAGACCGGCCGCCCCGAGCGCAAGGTCGCCGCCCTCGGCATCCGCGTGAGCCGCGGCGTGACGATGCACGGATTCGCGATCAACTGCGACGTCGACATGGGCTGGTACGACCGGTTCGTCCCCTGCGGCATCGCCGACGCCGGCGTCACCTCGCTGAGCCTCGAGCTCGGCCGCGCGGTCACGGTCGCCGAGGTCGCCCCCGTCGTACGCCGCCACCTCGACGAGCTCCTCGCCTGGGGCGACTACACCCCGACACCTGACTACGAGCCGCGACCCGACCCGGCCAAGGCCCGCAAGATCCCGCTGGTGGTCCCCGCCACTGCGTAGCCTCGCTGCATGAGTGAGCTCGTCATCGATGCCGTCGGGCTGCGCAAGCAGTACCGCCCGCTGCTCGGCACTCCCCGCTGGGCGGTGGACGGCGCGGACCTCAAGGTGGCCCGCGGCGAGGTCCACGGGTTCCTCGGGCCGAACGGGTCGGGCAAGACCAGCACCATCCGGATGCTGCTCGGCCTGACCCGCGCCACCTCCGGCTCGATGAGCCTCTTCGGCCAGCAGGTGCCGCAGCACCAACCCGACGTGATGAGCCGCATCGGCGCGGTCGTCGAGTCGCCGAAGTTCTCCCCCGGCCTGACCGGCCGGCACAGCCTGCTGCTGCTCAGCCGCTCGGTCGGCGTGGCCGACACCCGCGTCGACGACGCGCTGGAGACCGTGGGCCTGACCGCGCGGAGCAACCAGAGGTACAAGGGCTACTCCCTCGGCATGAAGCAGCGCCTGGCCGTCGCGGCGACGCTGCTGCGCGACCCCGAGCTGCTCATCCTCGACGAGCCGTCCAACGGCCTGGACCCCGCCGGCATCCGCGAGAACCGCGAGATGATCACCGGCCTCGCCGAGCGGGGCGTGACCGTCCTGCTCTCCTCGCACGTCCTGGCCGAGGTGCAGCACGTCTGCACCTCGGTGACCATCCTCGGTCGCGGACGCACCCTGGCCACCGGCTCGGTGAACGAGCTCCTCGCCAGCGGCAGCGGTGTCCGGGTGGTCCCGACCGACCCCGACCGCGCCGCGAGCGTGCTCGCAGCCGCCGGCGTCGTCGTACGCCGCGACGGTGCGGCGCTGGTCGCCGACGACGCCGTTCCCGAGGACATCAGCAGGATCCTCGCCGGCTCCGGGATCTGGATCCGCGAGCTCACCCCGGTCCGCAAGGACCTCGAATCGGTCTTCCTGGAGCTCACCGCCGGCCAGGACCTCGCCTCGGAAGGACGTTCATGATGCTGAGGCTGGTCCGCGTCGAGCTCAACCGCCTGTGGTGGCGTCGTGCCATCCGGGTCCTGGTGCCGATCGGCGTGCTGCTGCCGCTGGTGATGCTGTGCCTCTGGACCGCCAACACCAAGCCGCACGACAGCCGCGCGTGGGACAAGGCCGTCGCACGCGCCGCCGCCCAGGCTCGATCGCCGGAGTTCCAGCAGCAGATCGACGACTGCGTCCAGCACCAGTGGCAGGGTCCCGACACGACCCGCGAGACCTGCCTGCGCGACCAGGCGCCGCGGCCCGAGTGGTTCATCCAGTACGACGAGATGCACCCCCGCGACGCCACCAACGGCTTCGGTGGTGCGGCCGCGATCATGATCGCGGCCGTGCTCGGCCTGGCGGCCATGACGTACGCCGGCGCCGACTGGTCCAGCGGCTCGATCAGCAACCAGCTGCTGTTCAACCCGCGCCGCGTGGAGCTGTTCTTCGCCAAGCTGCTCGCGATCGGCGGCCTGGCCGCCGCGGTGACTGCGATCGTTCAGGCGGTCTGGTGGGGAGCCTTCGCGGTCGTCGCCACCGCACGCGACCTGCCGTGGACGGGTTCCCTCACCGCCGACGCCCTGGCCGTGGTCGCCAAGTCGGTGGCGTTCTCGGTCGTGGCAGCGGTGGCGGCGTACTCCTTGACCATGCTGCTGCGCCACACCGTCGCCGCCCTGGGCGCCGCCATCGCGATCCTGGCGGTCAGCTCGGCCTTCATCCTGGGCGTCTACACCGGCGGCCTGCAGGCATGGAGCCCGCCGCTGGCGACGGCCGGGATCTTCTTCGACGACGTCACCTACACCACCCACGACTGGAACGCCGCGGGCGAGGAGCGCTTCTACTCCGAGCACCACGTGCGGCCCGCCCACGGCTTCGGCCTGTGGGGCGGTGCGGCGGTGCTGCTCACCCTCGCCGGAGCGGTCGCCTTCCGCCGCCGAGACGTGCCGTAGGCGGTCGCCGGCCCACCGGTAGGCTGACGGGGTGAGTGCTACCGCCGACGGCAGGAAACTTCTGCGTCTTGAGGTGCGCAACGCGGAGACCCCGATCGAGCGCAAACCCTCATGGATCAAGACCAAGGCCACGATGGGCCCCGAGTACACCTCCCTGCAGAAGCTGGTGAAGTCCGAAGGACTGCACACCGTCTGCCAGGAGGCGGGCTGTCCCAACATCTTCGAGTGCTGGGAGGACCGGGAGGCGACGTTCCTCATCGGTGGTGACCAGTGCACCCGCCGCTGCGACTTCTGCCAGATCGACACCGGCAAGCCCGAGCCGCTCGACCGCGACGAGCCCCGTCGCGTCGCGGAGTCGGTTCAGAAGATGGGCCTCAAGTACGCCACCATCACCGGCGTCGCCCGCGACGACCTCCCCGACGGCGGTGCCTGGCTGTACGCCGAGACGGTGCGTGCCATCCACGAGCTCAACCCCGAGACCGGGGTCGAGAACCTCGTCCCCGACTTCAACGGCGACCCGGACCTCCTGCGTGAGGTCTTCGAGTCGCGTCCCGAGGTCCTGGCCCACAACCTGGAGACCGTGCCGCGGATCTTCAAGCGGATCCGCCCCGCGTTCCGCTACGAGCGCTCTCTCGGCGTGCTCACGGCGGCGCGCGAGCTCGGCCTGGTCACCAAGTCCAACCTGATCCTGGGCATGGGCGAGACCCGCGAGGAGATCTCCCAGGCGCTGCAGGACCTGCACGACGCGGGCTGCGACCTGATCACCATCACCCAGTACCTCCGCCCGAGCCTGCGCCACCACCCCGTGGAGCGCTGGGTCCGGCCGGAGGAGTTCGTCGAGCTCACCGAGGAGGCCGAGGAGATCGGCTTCGCCGGCGTCCTGTCCGGCCCGCTCGTCCGTTCGTCCTACCGCGCCGGCCGCCTGTACCGTCAGGCAGCCGAAGCACGCCAGAAGGCCTAAGGAGCACCACCGCCGATGTCGACCGTCGACCCCACCAAGATGAGCCGCCGCAAGCAGGTCGCGGAGACCTATCGGATGACCAAGCAGGTCGACCCTGCCGTCACCTGGTGGATGCTCGGTGCCTTCGTCGTGGGTGCCGCGATCGGCTTCGGGCTGTTCTGGCTGCTGCCCGGCAGCGGCACGTTCTCCCTGATCATGTGCATCATCGCCGCGCTGGGCTTCGGCTTCCTCGGCCTGATGATCGCGTTCAGCCGCCGTGCCCAGAAGGCGGTCTACCTCCAGCTCGAGGGTCAGGCCGGCGCTGCCGCTCGCGCGCTGACCATGCTCCGCAAGGGCTGGAACGTCGAGCAGGTCGTCGGCTTCACCAAGCAGCAGGACATGGTCCACCGGGTGGTCGGCCCTCCCGGGATCGTGCTGGTCGCCGAGGGCAACGCCAACCGGATCAAGCCGATCCTGATCGCCGAGCACAAGAAGCACGAGCGCGTCGCCGGCGAGTACCCCGTCCACGACATCATCGTCGGCAACGAGCCCGGCCAGGTCCCCCTGCCCAAGCTGGTCAAGCACGTCCAGAAGCTCGGCCGCAAGGTCCAGCCCGCCCAGATCACCGACATCCTCAACCGCCTGCGCGCGCTCGACGCCGCCCGCGGCAAGATGCCGATCCCGAAGGGCCCGATGGCCACCTCGATGAAGGGCAACCGCAGCAACCTGCGCGGTCGCTGACGCACGTACGACGAAGCCCCCGGACCGTGAGGGTCCGGGGGCTTCGTCGTACGTGCTGGGGTCGGGCCGCTCAGCCGCCGAGGCCGCTGCCGCTCGGCATCTCCTGGACCTGGCTGGCGGGCGGGGCGACGATGTGGACCGACTTGCCGAAGTCGCTCATCGTGGTGGTCATGTTGCCCATCGCACCCATGTCGGCGGAGGTCTTGACCGGACGGCCCTGGTCGTCGAGCCAGACGTCCTCGGTGATGGTCGACGGGATGCTGCCGCTGGCGCTGCTCGGCAGGTTCGGCGCCAGCTTGTGCATGGCACCGGCCATGTCGACGGTCATCTGGTAGTGCTTGGCGGAGCCACCGCCGACCGAGTCGTCGCCGACGAACTTCGCGGCGGTGATGTAGTCCGACAGCGTGTCCATCATGCCGAGCGGGTTGCTGAACGCGTCGGACATGCCGCCGCCCATCATCGAACCCAGCTTGCTCAGGTCGACCTTCATCCACTTGCCGGCCGCGGTGGCGCCGGGCAGCTGCATGTACATGGTTCCGTCGGTCATGATCTCCTTGATGTTCATGCCCTGCATGGACATCGTCATCGAGACGGCCATCGGCGACATCTGCACGTCGCCACTGGCGTTCAGGTGCATCTGCTGACCGGACGCGCTCATGTCCATGACCATCGTCATGTGCGCCGTGCTGACCTTCGAGGTGCCGTCCTTGAGCAGGCCGGCGAAGTCGTCGGCGGCGATCGTCGCGCCGGGAGCGACCGCGGGAGCGGTCGTTCCGTCGGCCGACGGGGCTGCCGCCGAGTTGCCGTCGCTCGACGGTCCACCCGACTGGGAGCCGCCGAACGGCGAGGAGGAATCGCTCCCGCCGCCACCGCAGGCAGAGAGTCCGGTGATCAGTAGTGCAGAGACCGCAGCGGCCGCAGCCCGCTTGCGCAGAGGAGTCATCACTTGCCCATCAACTCATGAAGGGTTCGGAAAGTCACGGTGGAGGTGCCTGCGGCGAGATCGTGGAGCCCTCGGCCGTCCTGGCGGAACACCAGCGGCGGGATCACCAGCAGGACCAGGAGCTGGCGCAGCATGATCCGGGCCGGGTGCAGGCGGCGCAGGGGCGGGTGGGCCGGTACGACGCACAGGCCGGTCAGCAGCTTGCCGATCGAACCGCCTCCCAGCCAGGTGAGGACCGTCGACTCGCAGATGAACGCGAAGGTCACCCACCAGCTCGAGTTCGGGTCGGGGTCCTTGTGCGCGAGCAGCGAGAAGAACGGCAGCGCGTCGAAGCCGACGAAGGCCGCCACGACCAGCGTGCAGATCAGCCAGTCGACCAGCAGCGCCAGGATCCGGCGGGCGAACGGAGCGTCGGGTACGGCGGCGTCGGCAGGCGTCACAGGCACGGCCTCAGACTAGGGCGCGGGTCGGCGTACGACCGCGGCGGTGGGACCCCGTGAGTTGTTTACATTCCCGAAACATTCGGGCGATCAGGCGAAATCTGCGCTCAGGTAGCGTCCCGCTCGAACCCATATCGATTCGACGCGCACGCTGCGTCACGCGAGGAGATGTACATGACCGCGAACCCGACCCGTCTGGGTGCGATCCGCGAGATCGAGGCCAACGAGGCCCCGGCCGCCTTCTTCGACGGCAAGGGCGACTCGCCCGAGATCTTCGGCGAGAACGTCTTCTCGCTGCCGGTGATGGCCAAGCGCCTCCCGAAGTCGGTCTACAAGTCGGTCGCCGCGACCATCGAGAAGGGCGACAAGCTCGACCCGGCCATCGCCGATGTCGTCGCCGCCGCGATGAAGGACTGGGCGATGGAGAAGGGCGCGACGCACTACGCGCACGTCTTCTACCCGCTGACCGGCCTGACCGCTGAGAAGCACGACTCGTTCATGGAGCCCGTCGGTGACGGCACCGCCATCTGGGAGTTCCAGGGCAAGATCCTGGTCCAGGGCGAGCCCGACGCCTCCTCGTTCCCCAACGGCGGCATCCGCGCGACCTTCGAGGCCCGCGGCTACACCGGCTGGGACGTCCAGTCGCCGGCGTACATCCTCGAGAACGACAACGGCTCGACCCTCTGCATCCCGACGATCTTCGTCTCGATGACCGGTGAGGCCCTCGACTACAAGACCCCGCTGCTGCGCTCGCAGAACGCGATGTCGGACCAGGCCAAGCGCGTCCTGTCCCTCTTCGGCCACAAGGACATCGACAACGTCGTGTCCTACTGCGGCCCCGAGCAGGAGTACTTCCTGGTCGACACCTCCTTCGTCAACAGCCGCCCCGACCTGCTCAACGCCGGTCGCACGCTGTTCGGCGCCAAGCCGCCGAAGGGCCAGGAGTTCGACGACCACTACTTCGGCGCCATCCCCGAGCGCGTCCAGAACTTCATGTTCGACACCGAGCGCGCGCTGTTCAAGCTGGGCGTCCCGGCCAAGACCCGCCACAACGAGGTCGCCCCCGGCCAGTTCGAGATCGCCCCGGTCTTCGAGAAGGCCAACCTGGCCGCTGACCACCAGCAGCTGATCATGTCGACGTTCAAGGCGATCGCGAAGAAGCACGGCTTCGAGGCGCTCTTCCACGAGAAGCCGTTCGCTGGCGTCAACGGCTCCGGCAAGCACGTCAACTTCTCCTTCGGCAACGGCAACCAGGGCAACTTCCTCAACCCGGGCGACAACCCGCACGACAACGCCCAGTTCCTGGTCTTCTGCGCCGCGGTCATCCGCGCGGTCCACCTGTACGGCGGTCTGCTCCGTGTCGCGATCGCGTCGGCCGGCAACGACCACCGCCTCGGCGCCAACGAGGCCCCGCCGGCGATCATCTCGATCTTCCTCGGCGACCAGCTGCAGGACGTCTTCGACCAGATCGCCAAGGGTGGTGCGACCTCCTCGAAGCAGAAGGGCGCGCTCGCCGTCGGTGTCGACAGCCTCCCCGTCCTCACGCAGGACGCCGGCGACCGCAACCGCACGTCCCCGATGGCCTTCACCGGCAACCGCTTCGAGTTCCGCGCCGTCGGCTCGGACCAGACCGTCGCGGCCCCGCTCATCGTGATCAACACGATCATGGCCGAGGCGCTCGACTACCTCGCCACCGAGATCGAGGCCCTCGTCGCGTCCGGCACGGAGTTCAACGCCGCCGTCCAGCAGATCCTGGCCAAGGTCATCGAGCAGCACGGTGCCGCGGTCTTCAACGGCAACGGCTACTCCTCGGAGTGGCACGAGGAGGCCGTGGCGCGTGGCCTGAAGAAGCTCGACACCACCGTCGACGCCCTTCCGGAGTACCAGACCCCGGAGGCCAAGGAGCTGTTCAGCAAGTACGGCGTCTTCAACGAGGCCGAGCTCGAGGCCCGCTACGAGGTCGCCCTCGAGCAGTACCTGATGGCGGTCAACGTCGAGGCGAACCTGACCGAGGAGATCGCCAAGACGATCATCCTTCCGTCGGCCGTCCGCTACCAGACCGAGCTCGCCGGCAACATCGCGGCGCTCAAGGCCGCCGGTGTCGAGGGTGACCTCGACGACCTCAACCAGGTCTCCGAGCTCGTCGCCGCCCTGCGCGCCGGCCTCAAGGGCCTGCAGGCCGCTGTGGCTGGTCAGCACGACCACGAGGGTCTCGCCGAGGCGCAGTACGTCAAGGACGTCGTCCTCCCGGCGATGCTCAAGGTCCGCGAGGCCGCCGACTCCCTCGAGGGTGTCGTCGCCGATGACCTTTGGAACCTCCCGACGTACCAGGAGATGCTCTTCATCCGCTGATGAGCTGATCCGTCGTACGACGACGCAGGGGCCGGGGTACTCCCCCGGCCCCTGTGGGTTTTTTTCCCCGCCGCGCCGCGCCCCAGCCGGCCTTCCGCGTGCCGCTCTCCGTGTCTTGGTCGTCACGGCGCGGGCCCGATGCCGTGCGTTTCTCGCACTCCGGAACGCGTCAGGTGGCGGGTGTAGGTTGCCTCGCATGTTCACCTCTCAGGACGAATTGCTGAAGTTCATCAAGGACGAAGGCGTCGAGATGGTCGACGTCCGGTTCTGCGACCTGCCCGGAGTCATGCAGCACTTCACGGTGCCGGTGTCCTCGTTCGACGAGTCGGTCTTCTCCGACGGCCTCGGCTTCGACGGATCCTCGATCCGTGGCTTCCAGGCGATCAACGAGTCCGACATGGCGCTGTTCCCGGACGTGTCGACGGCGTACGTCGACCCCTTCCGCCGGCGCAAGACGCTCAACGTCAACTTCTTCATCCACGACCCGATCACGGGTGAGGCGTACTCGCGCGACCCGCGCAACATCGCCAAGAAGGCGCTGGCGTACCTCGCCTCCACCGGTATCGCGGACACCGCGTTCTTCGCGCCCGAGGCCGAGTTCTACATCTTCGACAAGGTGCGCTACTCGACCGGCCCGAACGAGGGCTACTTCCACATCGACTCGGTCGAGGGCTGGTGGAACTCCGGCGCCGAGGGCGACAACCTGGGCTACAAGACGCGCTACAAGGGCGGCTACTTCCCCGTCGAGCCCTACGACCACTACTCCGACCTGCGCGCCGACATGAGCGCCAACCTGGAGCAGGTCGGGCTGCAGGTCGAGCGGGCCCACCACGAGGTCGGCACGGCCGGTCAGGCGGAGATCAACTACCGCTTCGACACCCTGCTCAAGGCCGCCGACGATGTCATGAAGTTCAAGTACATCATCAAGAACACCGCTTGGGAGCAGGGCAAGTCGGTCACCTTCATGCCCAAGCCGATCTTCGGCGACAACGGCTCCGGCATGCACGTGCACCAGTCGCTGTGGAAGGACGGCTCACCGCTGTTCTACGACGAGACCGGGTACGCCGGCCTCTCCGACATGGCCCGCTGGTACATCGGCGGCATCCTCAAGCACGCCCCCGCCGTCCTGGCGTTCACCAACCCGACGGTGAACTCCTTCCACCGCCTGGTGCCCGGCTACGAGGCCCCGATCTCGCTGGTCTACTCCTCGCGCAACCGGTCCGCCTCGGTCCGGATCCCGATCACGGGCACCAACCCGAAGGCCAAGCGCATCGAGACCCGCTTCCCCGACCCGTCGGCCAACCCGTACCTCGCGTTCTCCGCGCTGATGCTGGCCGGCCTGGACGGCGTACAGAACAAGATCGAGCCCGCCGCCCCGATCGACAAGGACATCTACGAGCTCCCGCCGGACGAGATGGCCGAGATCGCCCAGGTCCCGACGTCGCTCAACGCCGTCCTCGACGCCCTCGAGGCCGACCACGACTTCCTCACCGCCGGCGGTGTCTTCACCCCCGACGTGATCGAGACCTGGATCGCCTACAAGCGCGAGCACGAGATCGCTCCCGTCCAGCTCCGCCCCCACCCCCACGAGTTCGAGCTCTACTACGACATCTAAGAACATTGTAACACCGAACCGGCCCCTGACCTGTGGAAACGCAGGATCAGGGGCCGGTTTCATCGTGCCTGAAGGGCCAGATTCCGCAGAAATTCCGCAGGAGATTCGGTCTACGCGCTGTTCGAGCCAGGCGCGACGACTGCCGCGCTCCCTCCGCACAGTCCTCTAGAGTTCGGAAGGCCGGCGCAGCTGCCATGGAGAGAACTGCCGGTTCGCTTAAAGACACCCATTCCCGGATGGCGGAGTGGGAGCGAGCGCCACCCTTGGCGACTCCGCACCTTCTAGGCTCGCTTCTGCCAAGGTGAGTCCCACCACATCTGCGGGTCACGTACCTAACGCCACCGAGAGGTATCGAATTGTCCGGTCACGACCCGTACGACCTCATCGGGAGACTCCGCGACCACCTGTCCGCGCACGATGCCCCGCTTTCTTTCCTGATGGGTGCCGGCACCTCGAGTGCGGTAAATGTCGAGCCGGTGCCTGCTGGTGGTGGACCGCGCCCCTATAAGCCGCTCATCCCTGCGATCGTCGGGTTGACCGACCAGGTGCGGATGGCATGCATCGATGCGGACCCCCGGTTCGAGGCTGCCTGGGAGGAGTTGGTCGCGGCCTGTGTCGCGCGGAAGCGTGACCCGAACATCGAGTCCTTGCTCGGTCTGCTGCGGCTGACGACGGCGGCGATGACGCCTACCGCGACTGTTTTCGGCTTGGGTGCGTCGGATCTGGACACTTTGGAGACGACCATTCAGGTATCGATCGCCAAGATCGCGTCGCCGGCCGAGGCAGACATTCCGGTGGATGTGCCCCACCGCGAGTTCGCTGAGTGGGTCAGAAACGCGTCACGCGCTCATCCGGTCGAGGTATTCACAACGAACTACGACGTGCTCATTGAACGGTCACTGGAGCTCGCTCGGGTTCCGGTGTTCGACGGGTTTGTGGGCAGCCATCGGCCGTTCTTCCTGCCGGCTGCGGTGGGGACGAGTGAGACGGCGAGTTGGACCAGAGTCTGGAAGATTCACGGCTCGGTGAACTGGGCGGCGGAGGTGTCGGGCACAGTCCGCCGTGACGGTGCGCCGAACGGGTCCATGATTCTGCCGTCGCACCTGAAATACGACGAGTCCCGGAAGATGCCGTACTTGGCGCTGATGGACCGCCTCGGGATATGTGTGTCGCGCGTAAGTTCGGTACTGGTCACGTGCGGCTACAGCTGGGGCGACCAGCACATCAATGAGACCCTGATGTCAGGGCTGGATGCAACGCCGAGCAGCGCCATCTTCGCGCTGATGTATGACGACATTGCCGACGGTGACCCTGTCGTGAAGTACGCGGAGGAGCGCTGGAACCTCACCGTCGTCGGTCCGAACGCGGGGGTCATCCGCGGCCGCCTGGCCGACTGGGAGGTAGCCACCGGTCCTGGTGGCGCCGCCGGCGGGCTACACAAGTACTTCACGCCGGACCCGCCCGTTTCCGGGTCCCCGCCAAGCACCGGACGGGTGGACCTTGGCGACTTCAACGTGTTCGCCGAATTCTTGGCCTCGATGACCACCTATCGGCCGGGTAGCGCCTGATGTCGGCCCCCGCGACTCTCATTGGGCGTGTCCAGTCCGTCACCGGGAAGATCGTGACCGTGCGCCTGCAGCCCGGGCAGACGTCCCTGGTGATGGTCGAAGGCGAGTCGCACCGCATTGGCCAGGTCGGGTCGATGGTCCGCATCCCCCTCGGCTACACGCACCTGTACGGCATCTGCTCCCAGGTCGGAGCGGCCGCAATTCCGAACTCGGTGCTCTCCGAGCCTGGCAAGGAGATCGATAGCCGATGGATGACCGTCACGTTGTTCGGGGAGGCCATTGGAGATGAGTTCGAGCGTGGGGTGAGCCAGTACCCGACCATCGACGACGAGGTCCACATCGCGACCACCGCCGAGCTCGCTGTCATTTATAGCGAGACCTCGGCTGCGGCACTGGACATTGGTCACCTGGCCGCGGCCAGGTCCATCCCTGCAAGACTCGATCTCGCCAGCTTGGTTTCACGCCACTCGGTCGTCGTCGGTTCCACCGGTGCGGGCAAGTCGAACCTGGTCGCCGTCTTGTTGGAGTCGATCGCGGAACAGGGCTACTCGTCTGCGCGTGTCCTGGTCATTGACCCGCACGGCGAGTACGCCGACGCAGTCGGCGAAAACGGTGTCGTGTTCTCGGCTTCGCCAGCGGCTGCGCACCACAAGCAGCTCTGCGTCCCTTACTGGGCTCTTCCGTTCGAGGAGTTCGTCGCCGCGACAATGGGCGAACTGTCCCCTCAAAATTCTGCGGACATCCGAGACATGGTGAGGCGACGTCGTCAGGACGCCGCCACGCACCTCACCACTGCACCGGCCCCCCGGTACATCACGGCGGACACCCCGATTCCGTTCAGCGCCAAGGGCTTGTGGTTCGACCTCAACGACTTCGAGATTCGCACGTACGGCGACATGATGCTCACGATCCCCGCCGTGGTATCGACCGGCGACCCGGAGACCCTCACTCCGAGCGAGTACCTGCCATACGAGCCTGGCAGCAAGGCACCATTCAAGGGCACCTCACGAATGATTGCGCGCCAGCTCGACATGATGCGGCACCGGCTTCGGGACACCCGTTTCGCGTTCCTTCTCGACCCGGGTACCGACTACACCCCCGACGCCGACGGACGAACCGACTCAGACCTTGACGACCTACTGCGTAGTTGGGTCGGCCATGACAAACCCGTCACCGTCCTCGATCTCTCCGGCGCCGCTGCAGACACACTCCCCCTAGTCATCGGCACCGTGCTCCGACTCGTTTCCGATGCCCTGTACTGGGCAGGGAACCTCCCCGTGGGAAGCCGCGAGCAGCCACTTCTGATCGTCCTCGAGGAAGCTCATCTGTTCGTCAGGGAGGGCGCCTCTTCAGCGGCACACCGTGCGGTGGACCAAATCGCGAAAGAAGGCCGCAAGCACGGCGTGGGCCTGATGCTCGTTACCCAACGGCCCACCGACCTCGACTCCGCCGCGCTAAGCCAGTGCGGGACGATGATTGCGCTCCGGCTGACCAACCAGGCCGACCGCAGCCGCGTCGCTGCGGCCCTCCCGGACGAATTGACCGACCTCGTATCCCTCCTGCCGGGCCTCCGTACCGGCGAGGCCATCGTGACCGGCGAAGCTATGAAGGTGCCTTCGAGGTTCCGGATCCGGGAAGCGCGCCACAAGCCGGTCGGGTCAGACCCGGACCTCGCAGTCGGGTGGCGTAAGGACCCGCGCCCCAACCCGGCGCATTACACGTCGGCGGTCGACGCCTGGCGGACATCGACAACGGCGGCCGCGGTAGCCGACGAACAGGAGGGACCAGTCTCGTGATTCCTGAGATGCAGTACGTGGAGTCGTCGGCCATCGAGATGCTCGGTTACGACGCGACCAACATGGCCCTGGCCGTCATGTTCAAAGGAGGCGCAACCTATCTCTACCCGGGAGTGCCCCAGCACCTCTACAGCCAACTCATGGTCGCTGACTCGAAGGGCTCCTTCGTGAACAAGTACATCAAGCCGAACTTTCCGCCGGTAGCGCTGTAACGTGCCTGCAAGCCTTTCAACCATGATCGGGGGCGCCCACGGTCTCGTGAAACATCCAGGGGCCCTGGCGCGTTGCCAGCCGACGCGTGAATGCCAGCTGACGTTTCCGAGAAGTGGTCCGTCAATCGCAGTGCGCGCCGCTCGGAGTTCGCTCGCGGTACACCGCCGCGACCGCGGCTCGTGAGGTGTCGTCTCTGTCCGGCCACAGGTGGCCGTATGCGTCGAGAGTCGTCTTCGCCGAAGCAAGCAGGGGAAGCCCGCAGAGTTGCTGGTCGCAGAAGGCGTTCGCCTCCTCGATGGCGTCGCCGACGACAGCCAGCGCCTCGACAGCGATGCCCTCACCCTGCTGATCGAGGACGCCGATTAGCCCTTGCTGGGGATCGAGTGGGCCAGACCGGCGTACCGCAATATGGCATGGCGACGCCCGGCGCCCATGACGGTCACCCAAGTCTTCTGAGCAGGTCGAGATCGTCTTGGGCTGAGCAAAGCAACACAACCTCGGAACGCCGGATCCGTGAGGCCCCGAGACCCTCGGCGAGCGTCACGTCGGCTCGGGCGTTTCGGGGCGGGAGGTCTTGTCGAGCCGAACTGGCTTGCGGCGGTCGGTTCTATGAACGTTCTGGCTCAGGCGGGTGCCGCCATCAAAGATGACCAGCGGTGGCGGCTGATTCGGCAGGCGCATGCGCCCTAGCGTCGGATGATCCAAGTGGCCTGCAATCCAGTCGACTGCTTGTTCAATGACAATGCCCGACACCTCGTTTGCGAAGTGCTCAGCGTCCAGACCGTCGAGTCGTAGGTGGGCCACTGGCCCGAGTGAACCTGGACGGTCGTAGGCGATGGCATGCCGCGGACCGACTGGCATGACGATTTCCTCGGCGTTCGCGAACCCCACGCCACCCCCAGCGAATTGAATGACGTCTTCGCGCGACACGGGCCTGCCGTCGACGAGGACGTCACGCGGATAGTCGCGCATCTGCTTTCGGGTCGGACGCACATAGTCGTCGGGCCTTTCCAAGCACACGGGCTCGTCGCTGATGACCAGCAGCGGTTCGTCGAGGGTGACCAGGAATGCAGCTCGCGACGCAAATTGCTCCTCGATCTGCGGCAGGACGCGAGCCAAAGCCTCGAGATGGTGGTTTTGATGCGGCCTGAACTCCAGGTTGTCCAGATCGTCGACGGAGAGCTTGTCCTGGTTAACGAGCTTGATTCCGTAGTCGGCTACGAGTTCCATGACGCGGCGCTTCGCGGGACCGCGGATCGACTGAAGAGCGACGAACGAGTCGATTACATGCTTCTCGACCGGGTTGAACGGCCTTGGCCTGGCGAACTGGTTATCAAGGTGTTGGCGAAGGATGCTGTCGGTTGCGCTCTCGATGTGTCCCCAGATCTGCTCGTACGAGGCATTGAGCTCTCCAGCAGTGTCTATGAAGGTGTAGAAGTCGGTGACGGCAAGGTCCCCCGTATTGCTGATGCGTTTGGCACCCGTGGCCCGATTGCGAACGAGGACCTGATCCTTGCGATTGGCGAACCGTCTGAGGATGAACCGCGGAACGATGTGGTGCTTCGAGCCGACGTATCGTTTCGGGTCGAGGGTCGCCATGAACTCCTCAGCTTGGCGGGCCACCTCGCGATCGGTCGTCCAAGGCGGCAGGGCACGCTCACGGCCCTTAAGGTCATCGGCTGCCTGGCTCACGGTCTCATCACAGCAGGCGCTGCCGACACATTCGCGTCCAGCAGCTTTCCGGCTCCCGGAAACCTCCCTTCTCGATTGCGTTCCAGGCGCTCCTGCGTCACGCTCGACGCCTCGCCTAGCCCCTGGGGCGGACGGGCTCCGCGGGGACTCCCGTGCTGCGACCGTGATCCGTAAACAGTGGTCCGACCACATCGGCAGGGGCTCTTGGGTGGGAGTCGGCCATTGGCCGGCTCCCACTCTCGTTCAGGAGCCACGCTCTAGCCTCAGACCGAAGGCAGGACCCGGCGATCGCGCCGAGCCCTCACCACAACCAAGGAGGGCTCCATGACCAAGGGCTACTGGGTCAGCGTCTACCGCACGATCAACGACGCCGAGAGGCTCGGCGAGTACGACAAGCTGGCCGGCCCGGCAGTGGGGGCTGGGGGTGGGCGGCTGCTGTCGCGCGGCAGCCGGGTCGTCGCGCACCAGGACGGCAACACCGAGCGCGTGATCCTGATCGAGTTCGACAGCTTCGAGGACGCCGTGGCGGCGTACGAGAGCGAGGCCTACCAGCAGGCGCTGGCGGTGCTCGGCGACGCCGTGGTGCGCGACTTCCGCATCATCGAGGGGCTCGGCTGACCGTGATGTCCGAGCACGACGAACCCTGGATGGGCCGGTTCCCGGCGGCGCCGGGGTGCGACTGCCACGTGTGCCGGCCCGAGGAGTCGTACGACGAGCAGGACCGCCGCGCCATCGAGACCGTCCTCAAGCACGGCTGGCAGGTGATGCTCGTGGCCGATCGCGCCGACCACGAGCATGACTCCATGCCGGCCTTCGCCTACACGATCGGCCTCGGACATCGCGCTGGCCATCCCGAGTTGCTGATGGCGGGCCTGGACCGCCGCCTGATGCACCGCTGCCTCAACCGCATCGCGCAGCGGATCATCGACGGGCTCCGCCTCACACCCGGCGACGCGATCGAGGACGTCCTTGCGGGCGTCCCGGTGGCTGTTGAGCAGATCGCGGACACGGCCCTCGCCGAGACCGTCACGTGGTCCGGCTGGTTCCACCGCCGCAAGCCGGAGGCGCTCATGATCGTCTGGCCCGACCGCAATGGCGTCTTCGGGTGGCAGCCGGGTGCGCCGGCCATCCTCGACGAACTCCAGCCGCGGGAGTGGCGGATTCCCCTCGAGCACAACGGCGGGCTGGCCGTCGATCCCACCTGGGCCTTCCCCGTTCCACCCGACTACAGGGCCTTCTCCTGCACCCACGTAGTGGACGACGGCGACGCCGTCCTCTGGGCCGCCCGCCAGACGGGCGGACCGGACGGTGAGGACTGGAGCATCCACTGCGGTGCCGATGGTCACGAGACCGACGACATGCGGCTGGTGCACCTGGCCCACCTTGTTCGCTCCGCCCCTTCCCTGCGTGGCATCGCCGACCTCGGGTTCGAGGAGGAGGCGTGGCGCGACGATCCCGACTCTCCCTGGCAGCGGGCGAGCCTGTCCTAGTCGCCGCGGCGCGACGTCGGCGTCAGGGAAGGTCTCGACCACAGCCTTCGTCGACCTTCGACAAGACCTTCTCCCCCACCTGGGCGAGAGTGGCGAGCTCCGTGGCGGTGAGGCCGTCGATCAGCAGGCGGCGTACCTCCGCGACGTGGCCGGGGGCGGTCGCGACGACCTTGGCGAAGCCGGCGTCGGTGAGAACGGCGACGGTACGCCGGCCCCGGCCGGGCACCTGCTGACGGGTGATGAAGCCCTGCTGCTCGAGGCGTTTGGCGGTGTGCGAGAGACGCGAGAGCGAGCCCGAGGAGAACTCGGCGATGTCGGTCATCTGCATGGTGCGGTCGGGCTGCTCGGCGAGCACCGCGAGCACCATGTACTCGAAGAAGCTCAGCCCGGCATCGGCCTGGAGCTGGCTGTCGAGCGCTGCCGGCAGCTTGGCCATGGTGCCCGCCAGGCCCAGCCACGCCCTCCGCTCGTCGACGGTCAGCCACCGCACGCCCTCGTCCGCCATGGGAGGAGACTAGGCCACGTCACTTGACTGTTCAACAAAGGACTCGTACCTTTTAGTTGAACCATCAAGTGACTTTAGGGGACCCATGAACATCGCGCTCTGGATCATCGCCGGTCTGCTCGCGGCCGCCTTCCTCATGGCCGGCAGCATCAAGCTGACCCGGCCCAAGGACAAGCTCGCCGGCAACATGCCGTGGGTCGAGGACTACTCCCCCGGCCAGGTCAAGGCGATCGGCGCCATCGAGGTCCTCGGCGCACTCGGCCTGATCCTCCCCGCCGCGCTCGACATCGCGCCGATCCTGACCCCGATCGCCGCCACCGGCCTCGCGCTGACCATGGCCGGCGCGGTCGTCGTGCACATCCGACACGGCGAGACGCCGATGGCCGCGCCGTCCGTCGTGCTGCTCGCGCTCGCGGCGTTCGTCGCGATCATGCGCTTCGGCCCGAACGCCTTCTGAGATGAGCGACCCCTTCAGCCCGACCCGGCCCGCCGGTGCGTACGACGACCTCCTCGCCGAGGTCCTGTCCCTGGCCGCCGAGCGCCGCGACTGGCAGCCCTCCGACGGACCGCTCCCCTCGCTCTTCGTGAGCCACGGCGCTCCCCCGACCCTCGACGACGCCGACTGGCTGCGCCGCCTCTTCGACTGGGGCCAGACCCTCCCGAAGCCGCGCGGCATCGTGGTCGTCTCGGCGCACTGGGAGAACGCCCCGCTCGCGATCTCCGCCACCGCCGCCGGCACCCCGCTCTATTACGACTTCGGCGGCTTCCACCCGCGCTACTACACGCTGCAGTACGCCACCCCCGACGCCACCGAGCTCGGCCAGCGCGTCGTCGGCGCCCTCGCGGACACCACCCCGATGCACCAGTACGTCGGCCGAGGGCTCGACCACGGCGCGTTCATCCCGCTGATGGCGATGTTCCCCGCCGCCGACGTACCGGTGATCCAGGTCAGCATGCCCAGCCTCGATCCCGAGGCCCTGCTCACGCTCGGCCGCCTCCGCGGCCTGCGCGAGGAGGGCTACCTCGTCATCGGCTCCGGCTTCATGACGCACAGCTTCGCCGTGATGCGGCGCCCCGAGCTGGTCACCCACAACATCGAGTTCGACGCCTGGGCCAACGAGGCCATCGGCCGCGGCGACGTCGACGCGCTCGTCGACTACGCCCGCAAGGGACCCGGCGCCGCAATCGCGCACCCGACCGCCGACCACTTCGTGCCGCTGCTCCTGTCGATCGGAGCCGGCGACGAGCCCGGCACCGGGGTCACCAGCGCGATCGACCGGCTGGCGATGGGCAACTCGATCCGCTCGTTGCAGTTCGCCTGACCGCTCCCCTCAGGAGGAGCGGGTCGCGACGTAGAAGTAGTTCATCGGATCGGTGCGGATCTCCAGCACGTCGACGTGCGCGAAGCCGGCCTCGCCGAGCATGCGCTCGGCGGTCTGCCGGCCCCACACCGTGCCCAGGCCCATGCCGCCCTCCTGCGCGAGGGACACGGGCATGCAGTGCATCAGGCTCAGCGTGTAGAGGTACGCCGCCCACGGCAGCGTCAGGTTCTTCTCGACCCCTGACTGCGCCTTGATGTCCACCATCAGGAAGGCGCCGCCGGGACGCAGCGCCTCCGCCACCCCGGCGAGCACCCGGTCGGGGAAGGCCTGGTCGTGGATGGCATCGAACGCCGTGACGACGTCGTACGCCGCCACCTCGCCCAGTGCCGCGACGTCGCGGATCTCGAAGCGGGCGTTCGTCAGCCCCCACGCGGTCGCCTCGGCCCTCGCGGCCTCGATCGCGGTCTCGCCCAGGTCGTAGCCCACGAAGGTGCTCGCGGGATACGCACGTGCCAGCAGGTTGATGGCGTGGCCGGACCCGCAACCGATGTCGGCGACGGCGCCCCCTGCAGCCAGCCGCTCGTGCAGCCCCGGCACCGCCGGCACCACGACATCGAGGAGGCCGGCGTCGTGGGTGGCGGCTGCGTCCTCGGCCATCAGTGCGTGGAAGCGCGGATAGTGGTCGTAGTCGAGCCCGCCGCCGTGGCGGAACCGCTCCTGCAGGTCGGGTGCGACGCCGGCGAGCATGGTGAGCATCTTCAGGCTGCGCGCGATGTTGACCGGGCCGTCGTCCGGGGTGAGGCAGGCAGCGCGCTCCGCCGGCAGCGCGTAAGTCCGCGTCGCCGGGTCATAGGTGGCGACGTCGCCGGCCACGATCCCGTCCAGCCACTCCCGCAGGTAGCGCTCGTCGACGCCGCACTCGGCGGCAAGGGCGCTCGACCCCGCGGGGCCACACCGAGCCAGAGCAGAAAGCAGCCCGAGCTCGTCACCGATGCCCAGCAGGATGCCGAGGGCGGAGTCGTTCATGACCCCGACCATCCGCTTCTGGAATGCCTTGGCCGCGTCCTTGTCGAATGCCGTCACCAGGCCAGTCTGGCGGTGACTCAGGAGTAGCGGTGGCTCTTGGCGCTGTGGCCGCGCTCGCGGGTGCAGGTGCGACCGCTCATGTTGCGGTGGCCGCAGAGGTCGTCCGTCGCCGGCTCGGCCGTGGGCTCCGCAGCCGCGGCGGCCTTGGTCGCCAGCGGCTTGGGACGCCGGGCAACGGGTGCCGTGGTGGCCGCCTGCTGCGCGTAACGCGCCTCGCGCATCGCCCTGAGGGCGTCAACCTTGCTCATCGTCGCTTCACCCTGCGGACACTATCGGCCACCGCCGACACTGAGGCAGTTGGCATGCTGTGCCCATGAGGCTCACCGAGCACGAGATGACGGCGGCGATGACCGGCGTCGCGCAGCGCACCGTGGCAGCGCGCGACAAGCGGGTCCGCAAGGGGCAGCTGACCGCGGCCGAGCTGTGGCAGTCGATGGGGCGCCACGAGCGGTACCTCGTCCTCAGCGCCCTCGGCGACCAGGTCCTGCCCGTCCTCGTCGCGCTGCCCGACGTCGAGGTCGCGCCCGGCGAACGGCCGACCTTCACCGATGCACAGGTCGTCGCGGCGGTCGAGCACACGATCGGCGACGAGGTCGGCCGCCTGCGCCGCAAGGCGCTCGTGGCCACCCGGGTCGTGCTGATGAGGTCGGCCCTCGCGGCGCTGCCGCCGCGGCAGGATCCCGACGCCCTGATCGTGCCCGATCACCTCTGAGCCGGGAGTCGCACCGGTCACCGGCACTGGGCGGACTGAGCGCGCGCTAGAGGCCTCCGCGGTCGGCCGGCGGCAGCTCCGGGAACGGCGGTACGTCGAGCCCGAGCGTCCCGGTCGCCGCCAGCGGCCGCACCTGGAGGAAGATGCCGACGCGATGAGTCTTCTCCTTCAGCGCGTGCTTCATCCCGGCCGCGTGGCCGCCTGGCTTGTAGGCGAAGTCCTGCGCGAGCCCATAGGTCTTCCAGAGGCTGATCGAGGTGTGCTCGAACGGCAGCTGCGAGGAGATGTCGATGCTGCCGCGGTGACCGGGGTGGTGCGCCGCGCGGCTGGCGGCGTGCACGTTGTTGCGCACGAACTCCAGCAGGCGACCGCGCTTGAGGATCCCGTGCACGATCGCCACCATCGGCTCGTCCTTGTCGAGCGGCTCGGCGTCACCGGCCCGCGGCTCCCAGCCATGCCAGCTGTCCCGCTCGGACTCCGAGTCGATCCGCACGCGGGCGACCTCTCCGTCCAGGCTGAACCGCCCCGGCCCGTCGATCGACGACCGCAGCCGACCGCCGAAGGCAGCTCGGGCCGCCTCCGGCGACTCCCAGGCCGCGACGAGCGCCACTCCCCCGGGCAGCAGGCCCGGTACGACGGAGTGGGTGCCGTTGTTGGCGTGGTTGACGCTCACTCCGCGCAGACCCGGTACGCCGGCCCGCAGCTCGGCGTTCAGCCGACGCCACCAGCGGATGCGCCCGCCCAGCGGCCGGTCGAACGCGTCGATGGTCAGGAAGTCGGGGGTGGTCATCTCAGGGCTCCAGGTGGCGGGTCAGGAACTCGATCTGGTCAGCGACGGCCGCCTCGAACTGCTCGCCGACGTAGATGTCGAAGTGGCTGGCCGGGTAGGTCTTGATCTCGCCCCTCGGCGCCTTGCGGGCGTAGCGCAGCGTGGGCTTCGGGGGCGTGACGGTGTCGCGCTCGCAGACGCAGAACAGGATCGGCGCCGCGATCTTGCGGGCGGCGCGACCGGGGTGGCTGAGCGCGATGGTGGGCACGATCCGCGCGGCGGCCTCGTTGCGGAAGGTCTCCCCCGCGGGCATCAGCGACTGGCAGTCGGCGAGGACCCCTGGACCCGCCATCAGCGCCTTCGCACCCGTCTCGCCGGCCAGCGGCACGAGAACCGGGGCGGTGCCGCGGGCCTGGGCCACTAGGTCGGCGACGACGGCGGGCAGCAGCTTGGCGCTGCTCACCGGTCCGAGCGCGAGCGAGGTCGCCGTACCGCTGGTGAAGGGACACTGCGCGACGGCCGCGGCGAGCTCGGGGTGCCGCGACGCGACGAGGATCGCGTTGCCGCCGCCCAGGGACGAGCCCCAGACCGCGACGCGTGACCCGTCGAGGTCGGGGTGGGTACTCACATAGCTGAGTGCCGACTCCCAGTCCTCGAGCTGGTCCTTGATCGACACGACCTGGCGCAGTGCGCCACCCGACGTACCGAAGTTGCGGTGGGTGAAGGCGAGGGCGGCGATCCCGGCGGCGGCGAAGCGCTCGGCGAAGGCGTCCACGCGCATCTCGCGGGTGGCCCCCAGCCCGTGGCCGAGCACGACGACCGGTGGCCGATCCACGCCCTCGGGCAGGTAGAGCCAGGCGGCGCAGCTGTCGCCGTCGACGTCGAAGCTGACGTCGTGCCGTACGACGTCCGGGCCGGTCATCGGACCGCTCCCGCTCCACGGGTGGTGCCGCGCTCGAGGACCTCGTCGAAGACACCCGGCTGGTAGAGCGGCAGCTCGCCGCTCGCGTCGGTGTTGGCCATGTAGTCGAGCATCAGCTCCTGCCCGATCCCGGACAGCGCGGTCGCGAGGAACTCCGCGCGCTCGATGTGCAGCCCCTCCGCGAGACCGGCCGAGCCGCCGAGGTAGACCGACCGCTTGATCGCGGCCCGCGACGACTTCGGGCGGTTGCCGAAATGAGTGGCGAGCTCGATGGCCCGCTCCAGCACGAGATCCGGAGCCACCACGTCGTCGACCGCCCCGATCTCCAGTGCCTGCGCGGGCGTGAACGGCTCGCCGGAGAGGATGGCCAGCAGCGCGCGATGGTTGCCGATCAACCGCGGCAGCCGCTGGCTGCCGCCGCCGCCGGGCATGATGCCGAGCAGGACCTCCGGCTGGCCGAGCACGTGATCGCCCGAGGCCATCACCCGCAGGTCGTTCGCCCAGCAGAACTCCGCGCCCAGGCCGAGCGCCGACCCGTTCAGCGCGGCGATGAAGATGACGCCGCTGCGGTTCATCTTGAGGAACGTCTGGTGCACCCGCTCGAGCTGGACGGCCGGCCAGAGCGGCGTACGGCCGAGCACGGCCTTGAGGCCGCCGGCGCGGTTGACGCCGCGCGCGGTATGGGCGAGCGCCGACGCACCTCGTACGCCGACCGACGGGACCGTCGCGCCGCCCTCCTGCAGCCACCGCACCTCGGCGTGCGAGACGAAGCGGTCCGGGTGCGTGCCCGTGAAGACGACCGCCTGGATCGCGGGATCGGCGTCCGCCCGGTCGACGAGCGCGTCGAGCTGCTCGGCGATGTCGTTGCCGAACAGGCCGAGCGGGCCGCCGTCGATGCGGGCCACGAGCACCGCGCCGCGGTCCTCGACCTCGATGCTGCCGCGCACCTCCTGCCTCGAGGCGGTCATGACAGGAAGTCCAGGAGCTCGGGGACGAACTCCTCGTGGTGCTGGAAGATGCCGCCGTGCCCGGAGCGCGGGTAGATCCGCAGCCGCGAGTCCGGGAGGCGCCTGGCCATGTCGGCGGAGTGGTCGCTGGCAACCATCAGGTCGTTGTCGCCGTTGGCGACGAGCACCGGGACCTTGATCACGGACAGGTCGTCGGCCGCGTGCATCCCCGCGGTGGTGATCGCGCGCAGCTGGGCGTTGCGCGCCTGGCTGGAGATCGGCTGGTCGCGGTCGGTGGTCCGCTCGGCCAGACGGGCGAAGTAGGCGTTCGCCGCCTTCTTGCCCTCGGCCGTGCGCGGGAAGAAGAGGAAGTGCCGCGGGTCCTTCCGCAGCAGGAAGGCCTTCGTGTACGCACCGCCCACGATGAACGGCATCTTCCAGATGCCGCCGCCACCGCGCGGCCCGGTGCCGGTGAGCACCAGGCGGCGTACGAGATCGGGCGCCTGCAGCGCGACCATCTGCGCGACCGCGCCACCGAGCGAGAAGCCGAGCAGGTCGACCTCGTCGTAGCCCAGCGCGCGGATGAAGGCGATCGCGTCGGCCCCCATGTCCTCGATGTCGGCCGGGACCTTGCCGCCGGTCGCGCCGACGCCGCGGTTGTCGAAGGCGATGACGTGGTGGTGGGCGGCCACGCCGTCGATGATGCGCGGGTCCCAGTCGTCGAGGACGGCGGTGAAGTGGTGGCAGAAGACGACGGGTACGCCGCCGCGCGGGCCGAGCTCGCGGTAGGCGTACGAGGTGCCACCGACGTCGATGGTCTTCGTGGGGGTGTTCTTCCAGGTGGTCATGCCAGGTCCTTCTCTCGGGTGGTCTGCGGGGCGAGCGGGGTGCGGGCGTCGAGGCGCGCGAGGACGTCGAGGATCCGCCGGTCGGAGGCGAAGCGGGCGTCGAGCGCGGGGTTGAGCAACCCGCGCAGCGCGGAGACGGGCCGCCAGAGGGCGGGCCTGACGACACGCGTCGAGCGCGTCTCGAGGCCGTCGGCGATGGCGGTCGCGGCGACCGCGGGAGTGATCCGCTTCAGCATCGGCTTGGGGAGCGTGCCGAGCAGCTCGAGGACCACCGGGTCCTCGTCGACGCCGCGGGCGATCATCTCGGTCTGGACCAGCGAGAAGTACGCCGTCAGCACCGACACCCCGCGATCGGCGAGCTCGACCCGCAGCCCGCGTCCGAGCTGCTCGACCGCGGCCTTGCTCATCGCGTAGGGGATCGTCCCCATGCCGTTGATGAAGGCGAACACGGAGCTGATCACGACGACCTGACCCCCGTGCACGCTCACCTGGTCGAGCCCGGCGGCGACCGTGTTGGCGACGCCGGTGACGTTGACCGCGAACGTCGCCTCGAGGTCGGCGACCGGGGTGTTGCGCAGCGTGGCCGCCTTGGCCAGCAGGCCGGCGTTGGCGATGACGACGTCGAGGCGACCGAAGCGCTCGACAGTGCGTGCGACCGCGGCGTCGAGCGACGCGCGATCCCGTACGTCGGCCACGCACCCGAGCGCGTTCGCTCCGAGCGAGGCGGCCCGGGCCGGCGTGTCCGGCGCGAGGTCGGCGACGGTGACGCGCGCTCCCCTGGCGAGCAGCTCACGCGCCGTGGCACCACCGATGCCGCCGTTGCCGCCGGTGATCAGGACGACCTTGTCGGTGAGGTCGTACTTCTGCGAGGCCATGGGCGTCTCTCTCTGCTCACTCATGCATTGGCTTACGTTCGTAATATTATGACCGTAATGCTATGGTGGGCACCAGCGCAAGTGAGCCGCACGACACGACCAGGAGGCCGAGGACATGCCCCGCTACAGCCCCGAGCACAAGGACGCGACGCGGCGTCGGATGATCGAGAGCGCCGGCCGACGCTTCAAGAGCGACGGCTTCGACGGCTCGGGGATCGCCACCCTCGTCGCCGACGCCGGCCTGACCAACGGCGCCTTCTACGGCCACTTCGACTCCAAGGACAACCTTTTCGCCGCCGTCGTCGCCGACCAGCTGACCAGCCAGGTCGCGCACCTCGACACGCTGCCGGCCGGGCTCGACTCGGTCGCGAGCTTCCTGGAGGAGTACGTCTCCCCCGCCCACCGCGACGACCTCGCCAACGGCTGCCCGTCGGCCGCGCTGCTCGACGAGATCGCCCGGTCCAGCCCGCAGGCGCGGGCGGCGTACACCGAAGGGTCGCGCTCGATGATCGACGCGATCGTCCGTCACCTCACCGCCGACGGCGCCCTCGACGAGGCGGACGCCCGCGTGCGCGCCCTGGGCCTCTTCACGATGCTCGTCGCCTCGCTCCAGCTCGCCCGCGCGGTCGACGACCCCGAGCTGTCCGACCAGATCCTCGCCGCCGCCCACGCCAACGCGATCACCCTCGCCACCCGACAGGAATCCCGATGAAGGCCTACGCCGTCACCCGCTACGCCCCCGACGGTCTCGCGCTCGCCGATCTCCCCGACCCCAGCGTCGGCCCGCACGACGTGCTCGTCGAGGTCCGCGCGGCCAGCATCAACCCGCTCGACAAGATGGTCCGCAACGGCGAGTTCAAGCAGCTCATCAAGTACCCGCGACCGTTCGTCCTCGGTCACGACGTGGCCGGCGTGGTCACCCGGGTCGGCACGGCGGTCACCGCGTTCCGCGTCGGCGACGAGGTGTTCTCGCGACCACGCGACGGACGCATCGGCACCTTCGCCGAGCGGATCGCCATCCACGAGGACGACGTCGCCCGCAAGCCGGCATCACTGACCTTCGAGGAGGCGGCGGCCGTGCCCCTCGTCGCGCTCGCGGCCTGGCAGGCACTCGTCGAGGTGGCGCAGGTACGACCCGGACAGAAGGTGCTGGTCCACGCAGGCGCCGGCGGCCTCGGGTCCACGGTCATCCAGGTCGCCAAGCACCTCGGTGCGTACGTCGCCACCACCGCCGGCACGCCCGACGTGCAGAAGGTCGAGGCGCTCGGCGCCGACGAGGTCGTCGACTACCGCACCACCGACTTCGCCGAGGTCCTGCACGGCTACGACGTCGTCATCGACTCCCTCGGCGGCGAGAACCTCGACAAGTCACTCACGGTGCTCAAGCCGGGCGGCCTGGCGATCAGCGTCGTCGGCCCGCCCGACCCGGCCTTCGCCGTCCAGCTCGGCAAGCCCGTCATGAAGCCGGTCATGGCACTGCTGCGCCGCAAGGTCGCCCGCCGCGCGAAGCGCCTCGGCGTCCGCTACGCGTTCTTCTTCATGCACGCCGACGGCAACCGCCTCGCCGAGCTCGCGAAGCTCTACGACGACGGCACCCTGCGCCCGGTCCTCGACCGGACCTTCGGGTTCGACCAGACCCTCGAGGCGATGGCGTACGTCGAAGCGGGCAAGGCCAAGGGGAAGATCGTCGTCTCGCGCCCCGGCGGCCGCTGAGGGCGACGGCGCCGATGACCGGCGCCGTCGGATCGCGCCGTACTGTCGACAGGCGGAGCCATTCAGGCTCCCTCTCTGAGAGAACCCACATGAGCGACACGTCGCCGCAAGGACAAGGGCCGCTCTCGACGCTCGGTGTCATCGGATCCTCCGCCAAGGAGAACGAGCACCGGCTGCCGATCCACCCCGATCACCTCCCCCATCTCGATGCCGACCTCCGGGCACGGATCACCCTCGAGCACGGGTACGCCGCCAAGTTCGGCGTCACCGACGCCGCGCTCGCGCCGTACGTCGCCGGGTTCGCCTCGCGCGAGCAGCTGCTCACCGGGTCGGACGTCGTGCTCCTGCCCAAGCCCCAGCTCTCCGACGTCGCGGCGATGCGCCGCGGCCAGGTGCTGTGGGGCTGGCCGCACTGCGTCCAGGACACCGAGCTCACCCAGGCGGCGATCGACAACGGCCTGACCCTGATCGCCTTCGAGGCGATGAACCACTGGACGCGCGACGGCGCCGTCGGGCTGCACGTCTTCCACAAGAACAACGAGCTCGCCGGCTACTGCTCGGTGATCCACGCCCTCGAGCTGGCCGGCCTCACCGGCGACTACGGGCGCCGCCTGAGCGCGGTCGTCATCGGCTTCGGCGCGACGGCGCGCGGCGCGGTGACGGCGCTCAACGCGCACGGCGTGCACGAGGTCGCCGTGCTCACCAACCGCGACGTGGCGGCCGTCGGGTCACCCATCCACTCGGTGCGGATCCGGCAGTTCGAGCACGACCCGGTCAACGGCAGCGACGTCATCACCGAGCGGGGACGTGAGCCGCTGCCGGCGTACCTCGCCGAGAACGACATCGTCGTCAACTGCACGTTCCAGGACACCGCGAACCCGCTGGTCTACATGGGCGAGGAGCACCTCGCGGCGTTCCGGCCCGGGAGCCTGCTGGTCGACGTCTCGTGCGACGAGGGCATGGGCTTCAGCTTCGCCCGCCCGACGAGCTTCGAGGAGCCCACCTTCGTGGTCGGCGACAACGTCCTCTACTACGGCGTCGACCACTCGCCGTCGTACCTCTGGAACTCCGCGACCTGGGAGAACAGCAACGCGCTGCTGCCGTTCCTGCGCCGCGTGCTCGAGGGCGGAGCGTCCTGGGACACCGACGAGACGCTCGCCCGCGCGATCGAGATCCGCGACGGCCAGGTCGTCAACCCGGCGATCCTGGCGTTCCAGGGCCGCGAGGCCGAGCCGCCGTACCGCATCGCCTGAGGCGACACCGAGGGGTCCGAGCCGCGCGGCTCGGACCCCTCGGGCAGGTCGGTCAGTCGTGGGTCCGCAGCGGCTTCCGCTCGAACGCCAGCAGGGCGAGGGCCAGCGCCGCGCCCAGGAGCCCGAAGTCACGCAGCGCCACGTCGCCGTACCCCCCGAGCGTGACCAGGTCGACGATGATCCCCACGAGCCACACGGCCACGAGCAGGGCACCGAACCGCGCGTCGACGGCCACCACGATGCCGGCGACGACCTCGATCACGCCCACGACGAGCATCGCGGTGTGCGCGCTGCCGGGCACGATGTCGTTGATCCACGGGGCCAGGTACTTCTCCCAGTCATCGGTGAGGATGCCGGCGAACTTGTCGAGCCCGAAGGCGATCGGCGCCACGGTGAAGATGGTCCGCAGCAGGAGGTAGGCGCGGTCGGATCCGCGCTCGGTCAGGGTGTCGATGAAGGTGCTCATGCCTCCTTGGTGTCGATCCGTCGAAGGTTCTTACCGGTCACCGGTAAGAACCTCCTGCCGAACGGCACCAACGAAGCATGACCGATGGCACGCTGGCGGACGTGGTGCACTCCCCTGTCCATCCCGACGCCGCCTGGCACGCGGCCCTCACGGCCGAGGGCCCCGAGAGCGACGTGGCGATGGCTCGTCTCCGCGAGGTGCTGCTCCACGCGACGCGGCGCCAGGTGTGGCGACTGCGCGACCAGCTGCCGGGCGCGAGCAACGGCGAGCTGGAGGACCTCGCCCAGCAGGCGGCCAACGACGCGCTGCTCGCGCTGCTCAGGCAGCTGGAGACCTTCGAGGGACGCAGCCGGTTCACCACCTGGGCCTGGAAGTTCGGGGTGCTCCAGGCAGGTGCGGCCGTACGCCGTCAGGCCTGGCGGCACCGCGAGGTGGCGCTCCCCGACTCGCTCCCGCTGACCGACCCGACGCCCACGCCCGAGTCCGTCAGCGAGGCCGGCCAGCTGCGGCAGGCCGTCGAGGCCGCCATCGCGCGGGACCTGACCCCGCACCAGCGCACCGTCGCGCTCGCCCTGATCGTCGAGGGCGTGCCGATCGACGTGCTCGCGGAGCGCACCGGCAGCAGCCGCAACGCCCTCTACAAGACCCTTCACGACGCCCGCCGGCGCCTGCGCGCCAGCCTGGTCGCGAACGGTCACCTCGAACCGACGACCGACCGGAGAGTCCGATGACCGAACCGACGCCCCTGCCTCCCGAGGCCGTGGAGGCGCTGCTGACCGACACCTCGCCGTACCTCTCGTGCGACGACTGCTTCGCCACGATCGACGTGTACGTCGAGCGACTGGCCGCCGATCCCGGTTACCGGGACGTCCCGATGGAGACCCACCTCGCCGGGTGCGGAGCCTGCGCCGAGGAGGCCCGGACCCTGCTCGAGCTGCTGGGCTGAGCCGGAGGTCAGCTGCCGCGACGCTCGCCGCGACGCGCGCGGGCCGAGTCGGCGTACGCCAGGCAGGGCGCCACGGCGCCGGCGTGCCTGTCGACCAGGTGCAGGATCCAGCGGTCCATGACCGCCAGGTAGCCGTTGTCCTCGCCGCGCCGCCACGACGTCCACGCGGCGCCCGCGTCGTCCGCGCACTCGCGGCAACGGATCGTGTAGCGGAACTGATCGTCCTGCGCGACGGCGATGCTGACGTGGGCCAGCGGGCCCGCCTCGGCGCGGGCCTTGCGTTCACGGGCGGATCGGGTCGCCACCATGTCGTCCTCCTCGGTCCGGAAGCTCGAGCCTACGGCGCCCCGACCTGCGGCGGCACCGCGGCCGAGCAGGAGCGTTGGCGCGGCGTTCCATAATGACGAGGTGACGTTCCATCGCTACGTCGCCATCGGTGACTCCCAGACCGAGGGCATGAACGATCTCGACGCCCATGGGGGCATCCGCGGGTGGGCGGACCGGTTCGCGGCGTACGTCGCGGAGAGCAGCCCCGACCTGCTCTACGCCAACCTCGCGATCCGCGGCCGGCGCACCGACCGGATCAGGGCCGACCAGCTCGAGCCCGCGCTCGCGCTCAACCCCGACCTGGTCAGCGTGATGGCCGGCGCCAACGACGTGCTCGGCGCGTTCGACCTCGACCACACGATGGCCGACCTCGAGGCGATGTACGCCGCGCTGCGCGACATCGGCGCCACCGTCGTCGGCTGCACCTTCCCCGATCCGGGTGCCGCCTTCTCGATCGCGCGGCGGCTGACACCACGCGTCCGCGAGCTGAATGCCGCGATCCGTGAGGCGGCCGAGCGCCACGGCGTGATCCTGGTCGACTTCGAGGCCTACCCGGCGGTCAACGACCCGCGCTGGTGGAGCCACGACCGCCTGCACCTCAACACCGCCGGCCACCGGCGCCTCGCGACCGCGTTCGCCGACGTGCTCGGCGTACGACCCGACACGAGCTGGCAGGACCCGCTGCCGCCGCTGTCCCCGCGCGCCTGGTGGCGCAGCCGGGTCGAGGACGGCGAGTGGGTCGCGCGCTACTGGGCGCCCTGGCTCTACCGCCACCTGACCGGTCGGTCCACCGGCGACGACCGGCTGCCCAAGCGCCCGACCCTCGAGCCGGTCTCCCCCATCCCCGAGACCTGACCGTCAGGATCCCGGTACGCGACAGACGACCTCGCCGTGCAGGATCGAGAACCAGCCGTCGTCGGCCTCGGTCCACCGGCGCCAACCCGCGCTGATCCGCTGCAGGTCCGCGGGTGTCGCCAGGCCGTTGTCGACGACCTGCCGGGCCATCGCCGACTCGACGATGCGGTCGGTCCACATGCCGCCCCACCAGTCCCGGTCCTCGGGGGTCGCGAAGCACCAGGTGCTCGAGGTCGCAATGACGTCCGTCAGCCCGGCCCGTCTCGCCCACGAGAGCAGCCGCCTCCCTGCATCGGGCTCGCCGCCGTTGGCGCGGGCCGCGGACTGGTAGAGCGCCATCCACTCATCCAGCTCGGGCAGCCGTGGCCACCAGCACATCGCCGCATAGTCGCTGTCGCGCGCTGCCACGAGTCCACCCGGCCTGGTCACCCGCGCAATCTCGCGCAGCGCCTGGACCGGATCGCCGACGTGCTGCAGCACCTGGTGGGCGTGGGTGACGTCGAAGGTGCCGTCCTCGATGTCGAGGGCGTGGACGTCGGCCACGCGGAAGTCGATGTTCGCGACGCCGCGCTGCGCCGCGGTGGCTCGCGAGAGCTCCAGCTCGTCGGCACCGACCTCGGTCGCGGTCACCCTGTCCACCCGCGCGGCCAGGTCCGCGGTGATCGTCCCCGGGCCCGCCCCGACGTCGAGCAGCGACTGGCCGGGACGCAGGTGCGGCAGAAGGTACGCCGCGGAGTTCTCGGCCGTGCGCCAGCGGTGCGAGCGCAGCACCGACTCGTGGTGGCCGTGGGTGTACGTCGCCATCACACCCACCCCCGGCCTCGTCGTACGTCCTGCTCTGCCATCGTCTTCCCCTCGCGTCGGTTGCTCGTCTCGTGGGCAAGGCTGGTCGAGCGGCGAGAGGGGCGGAAGACCGTAATCTTCCTAGGAGTCCGGCACCCACCCTGGTCACGAAGGAGCGCCATGTCGAACGAGCTCGGCGCCTTCCTGCGGGCCCGCCGGGTCGACGCGCGGCTGGAGCCACCGCCCCACGGCACGCTCGTACGCCGGCGCGTGACCGGCCTGCGTCGCGAGGAGGTCGCGACGGCCTCGGGGATCAGCGTCGACTACTACACGCGGCTCGAGCAGGGGCGTGAGGCCAACCCGAGCGATGCCGTCATGGATGCGCTCGCCCGCACCCTGCAGCTGGAGCCCGACGCCGTCGACCACCTCTACGCGCTGCGCTCGACCCACTCGTCGCCGGCCCGGTCGCAGGCTCAGCACGACCAGGACCTCGTGGCCCGGATGACGACGCTGGTCGAGGCGGTGCGGCCGAACCCGGCGTACGTGCTGGACCGGTTCAGCAACGTGGTCGCGAGCAACGCCGAGGGCCTTGCCCTGTTCGACGGGCTCGCCGAGCGGCCGCCCCACGAGCGCAACACCTGTCGCTACCTGCTCACGCACCCGCGCGCTCGCGAGATCTTCCTCGACTGGGAGGACCTCGCCCGCGGAGCGGTCGCACACCTGCGAGCGGCGAACGCCGACAACCTCGACGACGAGCAGCTGGTCGCGCTGGTCGACGAGCTGCACCGGCAGAGCGCGGACTTCGGCGACTGGTGGAACGGTCACCTCGTGCAGCGCCGTCGCTCGGCGACCAAGCGGATGAACACGGCCGACGGCGTGATCACCCAGCGCTACGAGGTGCTGCACCTGCCTGAGGAGCGCCTGCGGATGACGTTCTGGCTGCCGATCACCGAGAGCTGAGCACCAGCCGGAGGATCGGCTCCGAGGCGCGGGTCAGCCGCCGAAGCGCTGGTCGACGTCGAGCTCGCCGCCGACGAGGGCGACCGTCGCGCAGATGACGCCGCAGGCGGCGTCGGTGAGGAACCTGCTCAGGTTGCGCGCCGAGGTGCGGTTGCCCGGACCGGCCAGCAGCCACCGGTTGACCGTGGCGTCGACGAGACCGACCAGCGCGTAGGCCAGGTCGGCGGAGGCACCCCTCGGCAGCTTGCCGGTGACGACCATCGGCAGCAGCGAGTCGGCCAGCGCCTGCACGTCCTGGGCGAACGCCGACTTGCCGCCCGTCACGACGCGTGAGCCCTGGCTCGGTCGCGTGGCCGATCCCGTGCCCATGAAGCGGTGCAGGTTGCCGTGCGCCCCGACCCACTTCACGTACGTGTCGACCGCACGTCGGACCATCTCGCGCACCGAGCCGCGCAGGACCAGCGTCGGCGCCAGCGCCTCGTTCATCGCCTCGACGATCCGGCCACGGATCTGGTCGTCGAGGTCCTCCCGGTCACGGAACAGCTTGTAGACGACCGACCGCGGGATGCCGGCCTCGGCCGCGATCGCCGGGACGCTCACCCCGGCGCCGTCGCGGTCGATCATCGCCATCGCGGTCTCGAGCAGGCGCTCGCGCCGCGCCTGCCGATGGTCGTCCCAGCGGGTGGCACGACCGTCGACGGCGTTGCTCTCGACCTGCGTCGTCTGGCTCATCGGCGAGACTCTAGTGGAGATCCTTGACTGGACACGCTGTCCAATCTAGTTTTGCAACCGACAGCTTGTCCAGGGTAGTTGCGCCATGCGCCGCCCGTGATCGAAAGGCCTCTCCGGTGGGCAACAACAAGGTGTACGTCGTCGGCGTCGGCATGACGAAGTTCGAGAAGCCCGGCTCCAAGGAGTGGGACTACCCCGACATGGCCCGTGAGGCGGGCACGAAGGCCCTCGAGGACGCGGGCATCGCCTACGACGCGATCCAGCAGGTCCACGTCGGCTACGTGTACGGCGACTCGACCTCCGGCCAGCGGGCCGTCTACGAGCTCGGCAAGACCGGTGTCCCGATCACCAACGTCAACAACAACTGCTCGACCGGCTCGACCGCGCTCTACCTCGCGGCCCAGGCGATCAAGGGCGGTCTCTACGACTGCACGCTCGCGCTCGGCTTCGAGAAGATGCAGCCGGGCTCGCTGATGTCGCAGTTCGACGACCGCACCAACCCGATGATGGACCACCTGATGGCGCTCGCGGAGCTCCAGGAGTTCGCGATGCCGCCGGCGCCGTACATGTTCGGTGCGGCCGGCCGCGAGCACATGGAGCGCTACGGCTCGACGCCCGAGCAGTTCGCCAAGATCGGCTACAAGAACCACAAGCACTCGGTGAACAACCCGTACGCGCAGTTCCAGAAGGAGTACACGCTCCAGGAGATCCTGGACGCGCCGACCATCTACAGCCCGCTCACCAAGCTGCAGTGCTCCCCCACCTCCGACGGCTCCGGCGCGGTCGTGCTGGCGAGCGAGAAGTTCGTCGAGGAGCACGGCCTGTGGGACCAGGCGGTCGAGATCATCGGCCAGGCCATGGTCACCGACATGGAGAGCACCTTCACCGACCAGTCGGCCCAGAGCCTGGTCGGCAAGGAGATGTCCCGCGAGGCCGCGCGCCAGGTCTACGCCCAGGCCGGCATCACGCCCGACGACGTCTCCGTCATCGAGCTGCACGACTGCTTCTCGGCCAACGAGCTCATCACCTACGAGGCGCTCGGCCTGTGCGCCGACGGCGAGGGCGGCAAGCTCATCGACAACGACGACACGACGTACGGCGGCCGCTGGGTCGTCAACCCGTCCGGCGGCCTCATCTCCAAGGGCCACCCCCTCGGCGCCACCGGCCTGGCCCAGTGCTCCGAGCTCACCTGGCAGCTGCGCGGCACCGCCGACAAGCGCCAGGTCGAGCGCGCCGCCCAGCCCGGCGGCGTCGCGCTGCAGCACAACATCGGCCTCGGCGGCGCCGTCGTCGTGACGGCGTACCGCAAGGCCCGCTGAAGCAACCCCTGATCCACCTCCCACCACCCGCACCACCACTCACCAAGGAGCCATCATGGCCAGCGTTTCCGTCACCCAGACCCTCCCCGTCGACGCCCAGACCGCGTGGGACAACCTCCTCGACCTCGCCAGCTGGGAGAAGTGGCTGACCATCCACCAGGGCTGGAAGTCCGAGCTCCCGACCGACGTCACCGTCGGCACCCGCATCACCGAGGTCGTCTCCGTCATGGGCATGGCCAACAAGATCGAGTGGGACGTCACCTCGGTCGAGGCCCCCACCTCCGTCGCGATCGAGGGCGCCGGCATGGCCGGCGTCAAGGTCAAGTTCGCCATGGAGATCGCCCCGGCCGACGCCGGCTCCACCATCACCATGGACGCCGAGTTCAACGGCACCATGATCGTGGGCCCGATCGGCAAGGCCGTCGCCAAGAACACCCAGGCCGACCTCGAGGCTTCGCTCGCGAAGTTCGCCGAGCTCGTCAACGCCTGATCGGGGACGAGCAGATGACGCAGGCAGTGACCTTCGAGGACAGCGGCCTTGGCCAGTGGGGTGAGGAAGACGTCGTCTTCGAGGTCACTGCCGAGCGCATCGCCGAGTACGCCGCGGCGACCAACGACCCGATCGAGGCCCACCTCGAGGGCGAGGTGGCCTCGCCGGTGTTCGCCGTGGTGCCGACCTTCTTCTCGATGGCCCCCGCGGCCCTCGAGGTCGCCCCGATCGAGCTCCTCATGAAGCTCGTCCACGGCGAGCAGGACTTCCACTTCCACCGGCCGATCAAGCCGGGCGACGTGCTGACCTGCCGCTCCAAGGCGACCGGCTACGCCCACCTCTCCACCGGCTCGACCGTGGTGGTCTACGCCGAGACGCGCGACTCCGACGGTGAGCTGGTCAACGAGCAGTGGATCACCGCGTTCTTCCGCGGCGTCGACGCGGGCAAGACGATCGGCGAGCTGGCTCCCGGTCACGCCCTCGACCCGGCCGCGATCACCGGCACCCCGGACGCCGTCGTGACGCAGCACGTCGACGACGACCAGACGTTCCGCTACTCCCCCGCCTCGGGCGACCCGATGCCGATCCACCTCGACGACGAGATCGCCCAGATGTCCGGGCTGCCCGGCATCATCAACCACGGTCTCTGCACCATGGCGTTCACCTCGTGGGCGGCCCTGCAGGAGTTCGGTGGCGGCGACGTCTCGCGGCTCAAGCGCTTCGCGGTCCGCTTCGCCAAGCCGGTCCTGCCCGGCCAGGACATGACCACCAGCTTCTGGAAGCTCGACGACGCCACCGTCGAGAGCGGTACGACGGCGTACGGCTTCCGCACCGAGGTCGACTCCGACCTCGTGCTCACCGACGGCCTGGCCGTCTTCACCGACTGAATCTCGATACACCGCCGCTCGTACCTCACGGCGGCACTCGATCACCGACTCGATACACCGCCGCTCGTACCTCACGGCGGCACTCGATCACCGACTCGATACACCGCCGCTCGTACCTCACGGCGGCACTCGATCACCGAAAGGCACCTTTCATGGGAACCCTCGACGGACGCGTCGCCATCGTCACCGGAGCAGGACGGGGCATCGGTCGCGAGCACGCGCTGCTGCTGGCCAAGGAGGGCGCCAAGGTCCTCGTCAACGACATCGGTGGCGCCAACGACGGCACCGGGAGCGACACCACCCCGGCGCAGAGCGTCGTCGACGAGATCGTCGCCGCGGGCGGCGCGGGTGCGGCCAACTACGACAACGTCGCGACCTGGGACGGCGCGGAGCGGATGGTCAAGCAGGCCATCGACGAGCTCGGCGGCCTGGACATCCTGGTCAACAACGCCGGCATCCTGCGCGACGCGTTCATCCCGAACGTGACCGAGGACCAGTGGGACGCGGTCGTCGCGGTCGTGCTCAAGGGCACCGCCGGCCCGATGCACCACGCCGCGGCGTACTGGAAGGAGCAGACGAAGGCCGGTGTCGAGGTCAACGCCTCGATCATCAACACCGCCTCCGCGTCGGGCACCTTCATGCCGAACGCCGGCCAGGCCAACTACGGCTCGGCCAAGGCCGCCGTCGCGGCGCTGACGCTGGTCGCCGCGGACGAGCTCGACCGGTACGGCGTACGCAGCAACGTGATCGCCCCGATCGCCCGGACGCGCCTCACCCTGGCCACGCCCGGCATGGGCGCGATCTTCGCCGAGGAGGTCGAGGACGGCGAGTTCGACGCCTTCCACCCCTCGAACATCTCGCCGCTCGTCGCCCGCCTCGCCGCGGCCGACTGCAAGCTGAACGGCAAGTTCTTCGCCGTCCAGGGCGGTGTCATCCAGGAGATGCAGGGCTGGCACGAGGTGTCCGCCATCGAGTCGGACGGCCCCTGGGCCGTCGACGACCTCGCCAACCGGCTCGGCTGAGGAGCACCGCGATGCACGCATGGTCCGACATGGACGAGGCCATCCGCGAGGGTGTCCGGGACTGGATCGAGAAGAACTTCACCCCGGTCCGCGACCAGGTGGAGACGGGCGAGCTCCCGCCGTTCGACCTGGCCCGCCAGCTCTTCGCCGACTTCGGTCTCGACGTGATGGCGGCGGACGCCGTCGACAAGCTCCTCGCCTCGGAGCGCAAGCGAGCCGAGCGCACACCCGAGGAGAAGGCCGCCCGTGCGGCCGAGAAGGCGGCGAAGCCCAAGGGTGGGTCCGGCAACCCGCTGGCAGCCATGGAGGGCGCCGACTCGATGGGCGCCGTGCTGCTCAGCGAACTGGCCGGCGTCTCCTTGGGCACCGTCGTCTCGATGGGTGTCTCGCTCGGCCTGGGCGCCGGCACCATCGCCACGAAGGGCACGCTCGAGCAGAAGGAGCGCTGGCTGAAGAAGATCGTCACCGCCGAGCACATCGCGGCCTGGGCGATCACCGAGCCGGAGTCCGGCTCGGACGCCTTCGGCGGCATGAAGACCTCCGTCAAGCGCGACGGCGACGAGTTCATCCTCAACGGCCACAAGACCTTCACGACCAGCGGCCCGTACGCCGACGTCATCGTCGTCTACGCCAAGCTCGACGAGGGCGACGGTACGCCGATCCGCGACCGCCAGGTGCTCACGTTCGTCCTCGAGAAGGGCGACCCCGGCCTGATGCAGAGCAAGCCATTCAAGAAGATGGGCATCATGTCCTCGCCCACCGGCGAGCTCACCTTCGACAACGTGCGCCTCGGCATGGACCGACTGCTGGGCGGACCCAAGGCCCTCGACCGGTCCGACCGGGCCAACGACGGCCGCGAGAGCGCGCGGGCCAACTTCGTCGTCGAGCGCATCGGCTGCGCGATCCTGTCGCTGGGCATCATCAACCAGTGCCACCGGCTCTCGGTCGACTACGCCAAGACCCGTGAGCTCTGGGGCAAGCCGATCGGTGACTACCAGCTGATCCAGCTCAAGCTGGCGAAGATGGAGGTCGCCCGCCTCAACTGCCAGAACATGGTCTTCAACGCGCTCTCGCAGCTGCGCGCCGGCAAGATCCCGACGCTGGCCGAGGCCTCGGCGATGAAGCTCTACTCCACCGAGGCGGCCACCGACGTCGCCATGGACGCGGTCCAGCTCTTCGGCGGCAACGGCTACATGGCCGAGTACCGCGTCGAGCAGCTCGCCCGCGACGCCAAGTCGCTGATGATCTACGCCGGCTCGAACGAGATCCAGGTGACCCACGTCGCCAAGGGCCTCCTCGGCGCCTGACCGGATCGTCCCCACCCACCCCCTCCCAGGAGTAGTCACGCCATGGCACGCCAGCCCTACGAGCTCGGTCTCGGCATCACCGAGGAGCACATCGACCTCGCCAACGCGGTCGCCGACCTCGCCGAGAGCGTCCTGTCCACCGACGCGATCCGCTCGATCGTCGACGCCAAGGCGACGGAGAAGTTCCCACCGTTCTGGAAGGCGCTGGTCGACTACGAGCTCCTCGGGCTGCACATCTCCGAGGAGCTCGGCGGGTCGGGCGGCGGCCTGACCACCCTCGCGGTCGCCCTCGAGGCGCTGGGTCGCCACGCGATCCCGGGAGCCTTCACCCCGACCGTGCACGCCTCCGCGCTCATCCAGGCGGCCGGCGGCACGGTGACGTCGTACCTCGCCGGGCTCGTCGACGGTACGTCCATCGCGGCCGTCGCGCCCGAGGCGGCCGTCCTGCCGACCGCCTCGGCCGACGGCTCCGGCCTGACGGTCAGCGGCACCTGGGACGGCATCGCCGCGGGTGACGTCGCCGACCTGTTCGTCCTGCCGGTCAGCCTCGACGGCGCGGTCCGCTGGGTGGTCGCCCAGGCAGACGAGCTCACCGTGACAACACAGGACAGCGCCGACGTGCTCCGCGGAGCGGCGCGGGTGACGGCCGCCGACCTGGTGGTCCCGGCCGACCGCGTCCTGGACGGCCTCACCGCCGAGCGGGCCCGTTCGATCTCGGCGGTCGTCCTGGGTGCCGAGGCGACGGGCGTCATCGCCTGGTGCGTCGCGGCCGCGTCGGAGTACGCCAAGATCCGCGTCCAGTTCGGCCGCCCGATCGGCCAGTTCCAGGGCATCAAGCACAAGTGCGCGTGGATGGGCATCGCCCTCGAGCAGTCGCGTGCCGCCGTCTGGGACGCCGCGACCGCGATCGACAAGGGTGACGACACCGCCGACTACGCCGGTGACGTCGCCGCCGTCGTCGTACCGGATCTCGCCGTGAAGGTCGCGCAGGACTGCATCCAGGCCCACGGCGGCATCGGCTTCACCTGGGAGCACGACGCCCACCTGTACTACCGACGGGCGCTCGCGCTCCGTGCCGCGCTGGGCACCCGTGAGGCCCGCGCGCTGCGGGTCGCCGCCTCGGCCCTCGCCGGGCACGTGCGTACCCTCGACATCGAGCTCCCGCCCGAGGCCGAGGCCATCCGGGCGGAGGTCCGTGCCGCCCTCGACGAGATCAAGACGATCCAGGACGAGGACGAGCGGCTCGCCGCACTCGGCGACGGCGGCTGGGTGCTGCCCTACTTCCCGAAGCCCTACGGCCGCGCCGCCGGCCCCCTGGAGCAGATAGTCATCGCCCAGGAGCTCAAGGCGACCGGCATCGACGTCCCGAGCCTGCTGATGGGCATCTGGGCGCTCGCCTCGATCGTCGGCTACGGCTCCGAGGAGCTCAAGGAGGAGTTCGGCCTCCCGACGCTGCGCGGTGACGTGATGTGGTGCCAGCTGTTCTCCGAGCCGGGCTCGGGCTCCGACCTCGCGTCGCTGCAGACGAAGGCGACCAAGGTCGAGGGCGGCTGGAGGATCAACGGCCAGAAGATCTGGACCTCGATGGCGCAGTTCTCCGACTGGGGCATCCTCATCGCACGCACCGACCCGACGGCCCCCAAGCACCAGGGCATCACCTACTTCCTGCTCGACATGAGCAAGGAGGGTGTCGACGTACGCCCCCTCAAGGAGATGACCGGCTCGGCGCTCTTCAACGAGGTCTTCTTCGACGACGTCTTCATCGAGGACAAGTACGTCGTCGGCGAGGTCAACGACGGCTGGAAGGTCACCCGTACGGCACTCGCCAGCGAGCGGGTCGCGCTGTCGGGGAAGATGGCGGCGTACGCCAACGACGGCGACCTGCTCCGCTTCGCGAAGGGCCAGGAGCTCTCCACGGTGGCGCGCTTCCAGGTAGGCGAGCTGCTCGCGGAGTCACAGGCGATCGACGTGATGAGCAACCGGATCGTGCTCAAGCAGCTGCTCGGTGCCGACAGCGGCACGACCGCCAGCGTCAACAAGCTGCTCGCGATGAGCATCAGCCAGAAGATCGCCGAGTTCATCACCGCGGAGCTCGACGTCGCCGGCGCCTTCTCGGTCCCGGGCGCCCGGACCGACCACGCCCTCGAGCAGCTGCTCGGCGGTCGCGCGACCACGATCTACGGCGGCACCACCGAGGTGCAGCTCAACCTGATCGGTGAGCGGATGCTCGGGCTGCCGCGCGATGCCGAACCGAAGGGGGCCTGATGCTCGCCCACGAGGTCCACGGCTCCGGCGAGCCGCTGGTCCTGGTCCACGGGCTCACCCACCGCCGCCAGGCGTGGTACCCGTTGCTCGACCACCTGACCGCGCACCGCACGGTCGTGCTGTTCGACCTGCCCGGGCACGGCGAGTCGCCCGACCTCGTCGTACGCAACGGCGACGTGCAGGCAACCCTCCGCGAGGACCTGACCGAGGCGATGGACGCGCTCGGGCTCGATCGCCCCCACATCGCGGGCAACTCCCTCGGCGGGCGGATCGCGCTCGAGGCGGCCGCCGACAACCTGGTGCGCAGCGCCACGACGCTCTCGCCCGCCGCCTTCTGGCACGGCAGCTACGACTTCGCCTACATCCGTGGCCTGTTCACCTGGCTGACCGCCAGCGCGCAGCTGCTCGCGCCGATCGCGCCGCGCATCGCCCGGTACGACGCCGGCCGCCGCGTGATGGGCGCCGTCGTCTCGGCCCACCCCGAGCGCATCCCGGCCGACGAGTTCCTCGGCGACCTGGACGGCATGCGTCGCGCCATCCCTGCCATGAAGCAGATCTTCCCGGCAGCCGAGGTGTTCGACCGGCCGATCCCCGACGACATCCCGGTCACCATCGCCTGGGGCGCCCGCGACCTGATCCTGCTTCCCTATCAGGCACGCCTCGCCGAGAAGCGGCTCCCACGGGCGACGCACGTCCGCCTCGCCGGGTGCGGGCACGTCCCGATGGCCGATGATCCGCGTCTCGTCGCGCGTGTCCTGCTGGACGGGAGCAGCGCCGGCGAGCAGGCTGATGCCTCGTGATCCAGAAGTTCCTCCACCGCGCGTCCCTCGAGGCGCGATCGCTGGCAGCCATGGGCCGCGCCGGCGTGCTCCCGCTGACCGCGCCGCACACGTTCCCGCGCGTCGTCCTCTCGATGCAGAAGTACGGCCCGTTCGGCGGTGCCGTCCGGGCCGCGGCGGCGCACCACGGCCCCTACCCGGCCATCGCCGACGAGCGCGGCGAGATCACCTACGCCGACCTCGAGGAGCAGGTCTGCCGGCTGGCGAACGCCCTCCGGTCGACGTACCGACCGGGACAGACCGTGGGCATGCTCTGCCGCAACCACCGTGGCCCGCTGGTCGCGGCGTTCGCGGCCTCCCGCGCCGGACTCAACACGGTGTGGCTGAACACCGCCTTCTCCGCCAACCAGGCGCGCGAGGTGATCGAGCGCGAGGGCATCGACCTGCTCGTGTGCGACGTCGACCTCGGCGCAGCCGCGGAGGGCCTGGAGCTTCCCGTCCTCTGGACCGACATCACCCAGCCCGAGGACGACCTGACCCGGCTCGCGGCCACGGCCCCGGCCGACGTACCTCCCGCACCGGCGAAGCCGGGCCGCATCGTCCTGCTCACCAGCGGCACCACCGGTACGCCGAAGGGCGCTCCCCGCACGGAGCCCAAGGGCTACACGCTGCCCGGGGCACTGCTCGACCGGATGCCTCTGCGCTCGCGCGGCGCGACGGTCATCGGTCCGCCGCTCTTCCACGGCACGGGCCTGATCATGACCATGCTGACCTTCGGCCTCGGCTCCAAGGTCGTGCTGCGCCGCTCGTTCGACCCCGAGGGCTTCCTGGCCGACATCGAGAAGCACCAGGCGACCGGCGCCTGCGTCGTGCCCGTCCTCCTGCAGCGCGTGATCGCGCTCCCGCGCGAGGTCACCGAGCGCTACGACACCTCCTCGCTGGTCGCGGCGTTCTGCAGCGGATCGGCCCTGCCCGCGGCGGTGTCGAAGGAGTTCCAGGACCGCTTCGGCGACGTCATCTACAACCTCTACGGCTCGACCGAGGTCTCCCTGGCCACCATGGCCAACCCCGACGTCGTGCGCTCCCACCCCACGTCCGTCGGTACGCCGATGCTGGCCGCCCGGGTCGCGCTGCTCGACGACAAGGACCAGCCGGTCGCCCACGGCGAGCGCGGGCGCGTCTTCGTCGGCACGGTCACGCCGTTCGAGGGCTACACCGGCGGCGGCCACAAGCAGATCGTCGACGGCATGCTCGCCACCGGCGACGTCGGCCACTTCGAGGGCGACCTGCTCTACATCGACGGACGCGACGACGACATGATCGTCTCCGGCGGTGAGAACGTCTTCCCGCTGGAGGTCGAGGAGCTGCTGATCTCCCACGACGCGGTCCGCGAGGTCTGTGTCCTCGGCGTCGACGACGAGCAGTTCGGCAGCCGCCTGCGCGCGTTCGTGGTGCTGAACGACGGCGCCTCGCTGTCCGCCGACGAGGTCCGCGAGCACGTCAGGGAGCACCTCGCCCGCTACAAGGTCCCGCGCGACGTGATCTTCCTGCCCGAGCTTCCGCGCAACCCCACCGGCAAGGTGCTCAAGCGCGAGCTGGTGACCTGGAGCGCGCCCGCCTGAGGGTTCCGGGCACCACCACCGGGACGTCCGGCCAGCTCGACGTCCGGCTCGACAGCGCGGTCAGTCGAACCGGATGAGCTGGCGCAGCGCCCGTCCGTCGGCGAGCTCGTCCAGCGCGACGTTGATGTCGTCGAGGGTGATCCGCGAGGACACCAGCTCCTCGAGCGGAAGTCGCCCGGCGCGCCACATCTCCACGAACCGCGGGATGTCGCGCTCGGGCACGGCCGAGCCGAGGTAGCTCCCGATGAGGGTGCGCCCCTCGGCCACCAGCGCGAGCGGTGAGATCTCCAGCCGGGCGTCGGGCGCCGGCAGGCCGACCGTGACGGTCCGACCGCCGGGCGCGGTCAGCGCGATGGCCGTCTCCAGGGCGGCGGGGTGCCCGGCCGCCTCGATCACCACCCGGGCCTTGAGGCCGCTGTCGGCGACCTCCGCCGGAGTCAGCGCATGGGTCGCGCCGAGCCGGATCGCGGTGGCGAGCTTCTCGGCGTTGAAGTCGACGGCGACGGCCTCCACGCCGTCCAGGGCCAGCGCGGTCAGCAACGCGGCCATGCCGACGCCGCCCAGACCGACGACCGCGACGGTGTCGCCCGCGACCGGACGGCCGGCGTTGAGGACCGCGCCTCCCCCGGTCAGCACGGCGCAGCCGAGAACGGTCGCGATCTCGGGAGGTACGCCGGCGTCGACCGCCACCACGGAGCGCCGGTCGACCACGGCGTGCGTGGCGAAGGCCGAGACGCCGAGGTGGTGCAGGACCGGACCGCCGGGGCCGGTCAGGCGACCACCACCGCCGAGCAGCTCTCCCGCGCCGTTCGCGGCGCTGCCCGGGCCGCACGGGGCCAGCCCGTCCAGCCCGCACGGGTCGCAGTGGCCGCAGCGCGGCAGGAACGTCATCACGACGCGGGTACCGACCGGGAGGTCGGTGACGCCGTCCCCGACCTGCTCGACGACGCCGGCGGCCTCGTGCCCGAGCAGCATCGGCGTCGGGCGGACCCGGTTGCCGTCGACGACGGACAAGTCGGAGTGGCACAGGCCGGCGGCCTCGATCCGGACCAGCACCTCGCCCGCGCGCGGGGGCGCGAGGTCGAGCTCGACGACCTTCAACGGCAGCGTGTCGGCGTACGGCCGGGCCAGGCCGATGGTCTCCAGGACGGCACCACGGATCTTCATGGGTTCAGTGTGCCGCGCCCCGCACGCCGAAGAGGGCAGCCGCCTCCGACTTGCCCTTGAGCGCGATGCCGGCCCGCTCGACCAGGTCGACCTCCGAGAGCGTGGCCGGCGTCATCAGCTCGCGGGTGCGCGCCGAGATCAGCACGGTGTCGCCCGTCTGCCGCGTCGCGGACTCGATCCGGGCGGCCACGTTGACCGGGTCGCCGATCACCGAGAACTCGAAGCGCCCGGCCCCACCGACGTTCCCGGCCACGACGACGCCGGTGTTCACGCCGATCCCGACCGAGAGGTCGCTCCCGAACTCGTCCTCGGTCGCGGCCGCGATCTGGAGCGCCGCCCGCACCGCACGGTCGGCGTGGTCCGGCGTACGACGCGGCGCGCCGAACACGGCCAGCAGGCCGTCGCCGACGAACTTGTCGACGTGACCGCCGTTGTCGCGGATCAGCGGGACCGCGCGCTCGAAGAGCCGGTTGATGGTGGCCACGACCTCGGCGGCCGCGGTCCGCTCGGCGAATCCGGTGAAGTTGCGGATGTCGATGAACATCACCGACACCTCGATCTCCTCGCCGGCGAGGTTGGTGCCCTCGCGCAGGATGTGCTCGGCCACCGCCGGATCGACGTACGTGCCGAACGCCTCGCGGATCTGCTCGCGTTCGGCGAGTCCGGCCACCATCTCGTTGAAGCCCGCCTGGAGCCGGCCGATCTCGGTGCCGTCGTAGACGGGGACGCGGGTGTCGAACCGGCCGGCGCCGACCGCGACCATCGCGCGAGCGACCCCGACGACCGGGTCCGCGGTCGCCCGCGCCGCCAGGAAGACCGTCTGCAGGCCGATGACCAGACCGGTGCCGGCAAGCACGACGACGGCGATCGCGAGCTGGTGCAGCGTCACCTCGGACGGCGCCAGGGTGCGTACGCCGAGCACGACCGCGCCGATGAGCGGGATGCCGCTGCCCAGCGCCCACGCGGCCAGGCTGCGTACGGCGACGCCCTGGCCCTTGCGCAGCTCCGCCGGCGGGATGCCGGCCAGCGCGCGACGTGCCAGCGGGCGGGCCAGGCGCTCGGTGAACAGGTAGGCCGAGGCGGCGGTGACAGCGCCGGTCAGGAAGACGATGACGAACACCCACAACCCGCGCTCGACGTTCCGCACGGCCTCGAAGATCGCGAACGCCGTGGCACCGCCTGCCCAGAGCAGCACCTGCAACCAGAACAGGCGCAGCGGCAGGCCCAGGACGTAGCGGCGCGTGCGGGCGTCGGCCGGCGCGCCGCTCCTGAGCCACGCCATCAGCTTGCGGTGGCGCCGCAGCCCGACGAACAGGCCGATCGGCACGGCGACGAGCAGGTACGCCGCGGCCGCGGCGACGTGCGCCCACCACGGCACCTCGTGGTCCCTGGGCAACGGGATGACGACCAGCGTCAGCACGAGCACGACGGCGGTGCCGATCACGTTGACACCCACGACCACGGTGGCGATGACGAGGCGGAGCACCCGACCGATCGCACTGTCCGACATCTTCGCCATGGCGCGGATCCTTCCATCAACCCGCGTCCCGAGCCGCAGGACACCTCGACGACCTTCCTGATCGTCGGTGAATCCGCTGACCGGGCCGGAGCGCGCCCTCAGCAACCAGTGCCAGAGGCCACTGCTGAGTACCCTCAGCCAGTGACCGTCTCCCCCGCGAAGCTCCCGCGCGACCAGCGCGAGTCGCTGTTGCTCGACGCGGCGCGCGAGGAGCTCGGAGCGAAGGGCTTCGCCGGTGCCTCGCTGGGAGCGATCGCGGCGCGCGCCGACGTCAGCAAGGCGCTGGTGCTGAGCTACTTCGGCTCCAAGGACGGCCTGTACGCCGCGTGCGTGCAACGTGCCGGCGACACCCTCGCGCCGCGGATCGAGGAGGTCATCAACCGTCCCTCGCCGCCGGGCGAGATGGCGCTGGCGACGCTGACCGCGATCTTCACCGGGCTGGAGGGCCGCCAGCAGGACTGGAACGTGCTCAACGACCGCACCGTCCCGACCACCGGCGACGGCGCGAGGGCCGGCCGGGCCCAGCGGCGCCTGATCGCCGACCAGGCCGCCCGGGGCATCGCCGCGCTGAGCGACTTCGCCGAGCTCGAGGACGACGACCGTGACCTCCTCACGGCAGTCTGGATGGGAACGGTGACCGCCGTGGTGAACTGGTGGCTGCGCCACCCCGACCGCACACCCGGCGAGATGGCCGTGCGCTGCGAGCGAGTTCTCGGGAGGATCTTGTGAACGAAGGGAATCCGGATGCCCCAGCTGAGCACGCGTGACGGCGTACACCTCCTCGACCTGACCGCCGACGAGACCAACCCCGAGAACCGCTTCACCGAGCAGTGGATCGTCGACGTCGGCACGGCGCTCGACGCCGTCGAGGCGGCACCGGCCCCACTCGTCGCGCACGCGACGGGGAAGTTCTTCTCCAACGGCCTGGACGTCGCGTGGGTGATGGCCAACCCCGACGGCCTCCCGGCGTACGCCGGACGCGCGGAGGCCCTCTTCGCACGCTTCCTCACCCTCGGGGTACCGACGGTGGCGGCGCTGAACGGGCACGCGTTCGGCGCGGGCGCCCTGCTCGCGCTGTGCTTCGACTGGCGTGTGCAGCGCGAGGACCGTGGCTTCTTCTGCCTGCCCGAGGTCGACATCAAGATGCCGTTCACCGCCGGCATGTCGGCGCTGTGCCAGGCCAAGCTGAGTCCCCGCACGGCCGTCGACGCGATGACGACGGGCGCCCGCTTCGGCGGCGCCGACGCCCTCGCTGCCGGCATCGCCGACGGCGTCGCCGGCGAGGACGACCTGCTCGACGCCGCGGTCGCGAAGGTCGCGCACCTGCAGGGCAAGGACCCCGCCACGCTGCACACCATCAAGTCCACGATGTACGCCGACGCCGTCCGCGCCCTGACCTCCGCGGGCCAGTGACGACCACCGTCGGCGAGGCGATGCTGCACCACCCCACGGTGCATCCTGCCGACCTGAGCGTCGCCGCGGCGCGGGCCACGTTCGACGCCCGCACCAAGACACACCTGCTGCTGCTGGTCGAGGACGACGTCCTGGTGACGACGCTGACCCGCGACGACCTGCTGGCCGAGGTCGACCCGACCTCGCCGGCCGCACGCCTCGGCACGCTCGAGGGCCGGACCGTCACCGCCGACCGACCGGTCGAGGACCTCCGGGCGTCGATGGCCGCGACCGGCCTCCGACGCGCCGCGGTCGTCGACGAGGACCTGCACCTGCTGGGCCTGCTGTGCCTGAAGAAGACCCGCCAGGGCTTCTGCACCGACGAGGGCGTCGCCGCCTGGCGCGCCGACAGGGAGCGATCATGACCATCTCCTACGACCGCCGCGGTCGCGGTTCACCCATCGTCCTGGTCCACGGCATCGGCAGCCGCTGGCAGGTGTTCGAGCCGGTCCTGGACCTGCTCGCCGAGCAGCACGACGTCATCGCGGTCGACCTGCCCGGCTTCGGCGCGAGCCCGATGGTCGCCGGCGTCGTGCCCGGCGCGCAGGGGTACGCCGAGTGGCTGGCCGGATGGCTCCCGACCATCGGCGTCGACCGGCCGCACGTCGTCGGCAACTCGATGGGCGGAGGAGTCGCGCTGGAGATGGCGAAGGCCGGCACCGCCGCGCGCGCGACGGCGTTCTCCCCCATCGGCTTCTGGGGCCGCAGCGGCACGCTCTGGGCCCAGGGGTTCGTCACCACGATCCGCGGTCTGGCGAAGGTCGGCGGCGCTCCGCTCGACCGGGCGACCGAGATCGCCCCGCTCCGCAGCGCCCTGGCCGGCGGCCTGTACGGCCGACCGGGTCGACTCCCTGCCGAGGTCCTGCGCGGCGACCTCGCCGGGGTCAAGGGTGCGACCGCGTTCGCGGAGGCGCGGGCCAGCTTCACCGGCTACGCGTTCACCGGCCCGGTGCAGGCGCCGGTGACGATCGCCTGGGGCACCCGCGACGTGCTGCTGACCCATCGCACGCAGAGCCGGCGGGCACGTGCCGCGCTGCCGGAGGCCAACCACGTCGACCTGCCCGGCTGCGGGCACCTGCCGTTCAACGACGACCCGGAGCTGTGCGCGCGGACCGTCCTCGAGGCCTGAGCGCTACTTCATCACCATCATCAGCGGCCAGCCCAGGACCTGGCTGCCCCAGGCCACCAGTCCGTTGAAGCCGGTGATGCCGGCGCGGTCGAGCACGTGCGCGGCCGCGTAGGAGATGCCGATCGCGGCGTACGCCACGAAGCCGACGACCACCAGGACCACGACGGCGAGCTCGCGCGTCGACGGCTCCCTCCGATCGCGTTGGGACGACATGGTGTGCGGGTCCTCCGTGTTGGTCTGCATGGACATGACCGTCTCCTTTCGAGTGCTCACAACGAACCGAGGATCTTCTGGGACTCGAGCAGGCCTTCGTCGCTCGGTGCGCGGCCCGCGCCGAACACCCGCTCGTGCTGCTTGGCCCGCCACGCGAGGTGCGCCTCGGCGGGCGCGTCGAGGCCGTAGCGCTCGCGGGCCTGCCCGGGGGTCAGGACCTCCGGGCTCAGCGGGGCCACCCCGTGCAGCACCGGCGCGACGATCGGCACCGTGCCCTTGGAGATCCCGGCGAGGAAGAACAGCTGGGCGACGACGCTCAGGCGTGAGAGCCGGAACGCCGTCCACAGCACCGGCCGGACCGCCGCGTCGACGTACGCCGGCTGGCGGATGCCCGCCATCTCCCGCATCCACCGCGGCATCGTGCCGATCACGCCCGCACGCAGCACCTTGTTCATCGCCCACGAGACGGGGAGCATCCAGCGCGGGAGCGGCGTGACGAGCTGTCCACCGTTGAGCAGGTGCCGCATCGCCTCGATGGCGATGGGCGAGGCCGAGAGCTGCGGTCGCATCTGCTCGAAGTACGCCGCGACGCCCTCGCGGGTGCGCGGCACGTCGGCCGGGTCGCAGGTCTGCAGCTCCGCGGCGACCGCGCACTCGGCCCAGTACTGCTCCTCCTCGGCTGCGCTGAGGCGGCCGGGGCCGTAGCGCTCGTAGGAGTAGAGGATCGAGTGCCAGGCAGTGAGGTGGATCCAGAGCTGCGAGTGCGGTGCATTGGCGTCGTAGGTCCCACCGGCGTACGGCTCCGTGCCGATCGCCTTGGAGTGGATCTTGACCAGGACGTCGGCGGCCCGGGCGGTCTCCTCCGAGCCGCCGAACGCGACCATCGAGAAGTAGCGCAACGTGCGGTCGTAGCGGGTCCGCGGGCGCTTGTAGATGTCCCGCGTCTTGTCGACCGCCGCCACCAGGTCGGGGTCGAGCTCCTCGACGACGACCGCGCGGATGAAGCCGACGGTGAGCGAGGTCGGATAGCTCCAGACCTTCCAGGTCACCGAGTCCGGGCCGAAGAAGCCGTAGTCGGCGGCCGGCCGGGCGTCGCTGCGCTTGAGTCCCATGAGTGGTCCCTTCTCAGGCGGTGGCACGCGGACGCATCGCGCGCCGCAGCACCGGGGTCTTGATGAGGGCCGGCGTCACGCCGTTGCCGAGGGCCATCAGTCGTACGGCGGCACCGGGCACGACCACGCGCCTGCCGCGCTCGAGCCCGCGGATGCCGGCATCGGCGACGGCGCCGACCTCGACCCACAAGGCCCGCGGCATCGCCTGCTTGATCGGCTGCTCGCCCGCGACCTTCCAGAAGTCGGTGCGGATCGGGCCGGGGCACAGCGCGGTCACGGTGACCCCACGCGGGGCGACCTCGGCGCGCAGCGCACTGCTGAAGGTGATCGTGTGGGCCTTGGCCGCCGAGTAGCCCGTGGAGTAGGGCAGGGCCTGCATGCCGGCGGTCGAGGCCACGTTGAGGACCGCGCCCCGGCCGCGCTCGACCATCGACGGCAGCACCGCCGAGGTCAGGTCGACGACGGCCTCGACGAGCACCCGGACCTGCTCGACCTCGCGGCCGCGGTCGGTGCCGCTGAAGTGGCCGCCCGTCGCGAAGCCGGCGTTGTTCACCAGCACCGAGACCTCCAGGCCCCAGCCGGCGACAGCGGCCAGCAGGCGCGCTCTGCTCGCGGCGTCGGCCAGGTCGGCGCCGACGGCGATCACCCGGACCCCGTGGTCCCTCTCCAACCGCTGCGCGACCTCGCCGAGGAGGTCCTCGCGCCGGGCGGTGATGACCAGGTCGTGGCCGCGGGCGGCCAGGCGGTCGGCCAGCTCGACGCCGAGTCCGGTCGAGGCGCCGGTGACCAGCGCGACCTCTCCGGTGCGGGGCTTCGGGATCGTCATCGGATTCCTTCTCTATCAATTCCTACGGTTGCGTAGTAATTTTCTACCTGCCCGTAGCAATCGCGTCAAGAGGAGGCCCGGAAATGGCTTCGGTTAACCTCGCCGCCATGACCAAGGCGGCCACGGCACCCCGCAAGCGGCGCGCCTACGCGCCCCGGGTGCCGATCGAGGAGCGACGTACCCAGCTCCTCGACGCCGCGCTGCGCCTCATCGCGCGCGACGGCTACACCGGCCTGACCGTCGAGGCGATCGCCGCCGAGGCGGGCGTGACCAAGCCGGTCGTGTACGGCGCGTACGCCAACCTGCCGCTGCTCCTCGGCGAGCTGCTCGACCGCACCCAGGGCGACGCGCTGGCACAGCTGCTCGCCGCACTCCCCCAGGACGGCGCGGACTCCCCGCACCTCACCGCCGACGTGACCCGCGCGTGGGCCCGCGCCGTGCGCGACAACCCGACGACCTGGGCGCCGATCCTGTTCACCGGACCGCAGTCGCCCGAGGTCGTGCGCACGCGGTACGACGCCGGGCGCGAGCAGGTGCGCAAGGGACTCGTCCACGCGATCGCCGGCGGCGCCACGCTCGACGCGCGCTCGCGCCAGAAGCTGGACATGGCCGGCCACGCGATCATCGCCGCCGCCGAGCACTTCGGTCGCGCGATGCTGGTCGAGCCGGACGCTGTCGACGACGAGACCCTGGCCGAGCTGTTCCAGGACATCGTGCGGGGCATCGCACCCCGGCGACGCCGCTGACGGACCGGCGCTACTTCCGGAGGCGGCGCCGGACCAGCCAGCCGACACCCATCGCCGCCGCGCCGGCCGCGATCACGCCAGGCCGGTTCTGCCAGCTGGTGTACTCCTCCGAGACCTGCGGCCAGGCGCGCCCGATCGCCTCGGCGGCGTCCTCCGGGGTCGCCTCGAGGTCCGCGACCGACACGGCCTCGCCGAAGGTCAGCGTGACCTTGCGCGGCAGCGGCCAGCGCCGCTTCTCGGTGCCGGTGATGGTCGCCGGCACGAGCGGCGCGCCGGCCTCGATGGCCAGGCGTGCCGCGCCACGCTTGGGGGCGCCGAGCGCGTCGCCACGGACCCGGGTGCCCTCAGGGAACAGCGCCAGCGCATCGCCGCGCGCCAGGATCGCCCGGGCCGTCTCCAGCGCCTCCGCGTCGGACTCGCCGCGGCGCACCGGGAAGTAGCCGAGCGCCAGGAAGGCCTTGGCGAAGCGGCCCTCGGCGTACTCCGCCTTGCCCATGAAGTGGACCGGCCGGCGCAGCACGAGCGCGACGAAGAACGGGTCCCAGAAGCTCTTGTGGTTGGGCACGATCACGATCGGGCCCTTCTTCGGGACGTTCTCCTTACCCCGCACGGTGAAGCCGCAGAGCAGGCGGAAGGTGAGCCCGACCAGGTTCTTGACGATGAAGTAGAACGGGCCACTCACCCCCTCCTCGCGAGCGATGCGGTGTGCCTCGGCATTCGTCATCCACATGGCCGCGATCCTCGCGGATTCACCCCGCTCACCGCTAGGGCGATAGCCTGTGCGAAGTCGACTCGTCGAGATCCCACCGCGAGTTGCCCGTACGTCGAGCAGAACCTGTGCTCCGAACGGGGTCGCCCGCCAACCTGGCGGATCATGCGATCGCAGGTGGGACGACAACCAGATAGCGACGTACTTCCCTGTGTCTACCCAGACCTCTGCCCTGACCTTCCCTGCCCTGGGCCTCCCGGACGACCTGACCGAGGTCCTCGCGGGCCTCGGCATCACCGAGCCGACGCCCATCCAGGCCGCCACCCTTCCCGACTCCCTCGCGGGTCGCGACGTGCTCGGCCGCGGCCGCACCGGCTCCGGCAAGACCTTCGCGTTCCTGCTGCCGCTGGTCACCCGCCTCTCCGGCGGCCCGCACGCCCGCTCCACCATGCCCCGCGCGCTGATCATGGCGCCGACGCGTGAGCTCGTCGGCCAGATCGAGGAGTCCCTGACACCGCTCGCGAAGGCCCACCGCCTCTCCGTCCGCACCGTCTTCGGCGGTGTCGGCCAGAACCCGCAGGTCCACGCGCTGCGCAAGGGCGTCGACATCGTCATCGCCTGCCCCGGTCGCCTCGAGGACCTGATGGGCCAGGGCCACTGCGACCTGAGCGCCGTCGAGATCACCATCCTCGACGAGGCCGACCACATGGCCGACCTGGGCTTCCTGCCCGTCGTACGCCGGATCCTGGCCAAGACCCCGAAGAGCGGCCAGCGCCTGTTCTTCTCGGCCACGCTGGACAAGGCCGTCGACGCGCTCACCAAGCAGTTCCTGACCAACCCCGTGACCCACGAGGCCGACTCGGCCCAGTCCCCGGTCGCGACGATGACCCACCACGTGCTGCACGTCGAGCGCGAGCAGCGCCTGCCGGTGCTCTCCGACCTGGTCAGCGCGCCGGGCCGCACGGTCGTCTTCACCCGCACCAAGCACGGCGCGAAGGGCCTGGCCCGCCAGCTCAACAGCAACGGCATCCCGGCCGTCGACCTGCACGGCAACCTCAGCCAGAACGCCCGCACGCGCAACATGGACGCCTTCCACGAGGGTCGCGCGACCGTCCTGGTCGCCACCGACATCGCCGCGCGCGGCATCCACGTCGACAACGTGACGCTGGTCGTCCACGCCGACCCGCCGGCCGAGCACAAGGCCTACCTGCACCGCTCGGGCCGTACCGCCCGCGCGGGCAACGAGGGTGTCGTCGTCACGCTGATGACCAGCGCCCAGAAGGGCGACGTACGCACCCTGACCAAGGCTGCCGGCATCACCCCCAAGATCACCACGGTCCGCGACACCGCGCACCCGATCCTCGAGGACATCGCCCCGGGCGAGCGGGTCAAGCTCGGCGCCTACCTGCCGCCGGTCGACCCCAACCACGGCGGTACGCCGAAGGCCGGCGCGCGCAGCGGCCAGCCGCGCCGCAAGCAGTCCGGCCAGGCCAGCCAGCCGGGCGGCGGCCGGCCCAAGTCCGGTGGCAAGCCGGCGACCCAGTCCGCCATCGGCGCCAAGCAGGGTGGCGGCCAGAGCCGCAACCGCCGGCGTACGTCGGGCGGCACGGCCGGCACGTCCGGCCAGGGCAGCAGCAGCCACAGCGCCGCGTCGTTCAGCGGTGGCGGCCGCCGCTCCCGCTGACCGGAGCACCGACGGGAACATCGGGAGCCGGCCGGGGGTTGACGCCCCCGTGCCTACGCTCTTCGATCCCCTGACCCTCGGCGCGACCGCGCTCCGCAACCGCGTCCTGATGGCGCCGCTGACCCGGATGCGGGCGACCAGCCCCGGCGACGTGCCCAACGCGCTGATGGCCGACTACTACCGCCAGCGCGCCGGGGCCGGCCTGATCGTCTCCGAGGGGACCCAGATCTCGCCGCAGGGCAAGGGCTACATGGACACCCCGGGCATCCACTCCCCCGAGCAGGTCGCGGGCTGGCGGGTCGTCACCGGCGGCGTCCACGAGGTGGGCGGCCGCATCGCCGCGCAGCTGTGGCACGTCGGCCGCGTCTCGCACGAGAGCTTCCACGACGGCGACCTGCCGGTCAGCGCCTCCGCTCTCCCCTACCGCAACCGCACGACGGTCCGCGGCGAGGACGGTACGCCGACCCGCGTCGACTGCCCGACGCCCCGCGCCCTCACCACCGACGAGATCGCGGACGTCGTCGAGGACTACCGCCGAGCGACGCGCAACGCCCGCGAGGCCGGCTTCGACCTGGTCGAGATCCACGCGGCGCACGGCTACCTCCTGCACCAGTTCCAGAGCGCGAGCAGCAACGAGCGCACCGACCAGTACGGCGGCTCCCTCGAGAACCGGGTGCGCCTGACCCTCGAGGTCCTCGACGCCGTCATCGAGGAGTGGGACGCCGAGCACGTCGGCATCCGCATCTCCCCCGTCGGCTCCTTCAACGGGCTCGAGGACGCCGACGGCGCCACCACGGGCCTGCACCTCGCCGCCGAGATCGGCAAGAGGGGGGTCGCGTTCCTGCACCTCTCCGAGCCCGACTGGGCCGGCGGTCCGGCGCTCACCGACGAGTTCCGCCGCGAGCTGCGGATCGCACACCCCGGCCCGATCGTCGCGGCCGGCGCCTACACCGCCGAGAAGGCCCAGCGTCTGCTCGACGCCGGCCTGATCGACGCGGCCGCGTTCGGCCGCCCGTTCCTGGCCAACCCCGACCTGCCGCGCCGCCTCGCCGAGGACCTGCCGCTCAACGAGCCCGACCTCTCCACGTTCTACGGCGGGGGCGGCACGGGCTACACCGACTACCCGGAGTGGAGCGCCTAGAGCACCCGGTAGTCCTCGGCGGCGAACACGGCCTGCTTGCGGTAGTCGCGGCCCAGCCGCGGCCAGTTGGTGGTGATCCGGCCGGACGCGTTGCGGTACCACGACGCGCACTGGCTCCAGACCGATCCCCCGAGCTCCGCCTGCACCTCCCGGTCGAAGGCGGCCTCGACCTCGGGAAGCACGTCGAGCGGGCGGCCGACCTCGGCGAGGCAGCGTACGAAGTCACCGAGGTAGCGGGCCTGGGTCTCCAGGAAGTAGATGATCGACCCGCCGCCGGTGTTGGTGTTCGGGCCGTACATCATCAGGAAGCTCGGGAACCCCGGCACGGTCAGGCCGTAGTAGGCGTGCGCGCCGCCGGCCCACACGTCCTGCAGGCGTACGCCGCCCACGCCGGTCACCTCGATCTCGTCGAGGAAGTCGCTCGCGCGGAACCCGGTGCCCCAGATGATCACGTCCGCCGGGTGCTCGACGCCGCCGGCGGTCTCCACGCCGGTCGGGGTGATCCGCGAGATCGGCTCGGTGACCAGGTCGACGTTCGGCTGCGTCAGCGCCGGGACGTAGTCGTTGGTGAAGAGGACCCGCTTGCAGCCGAGCGGGTAGTCCGGCCAGATCTTCTCGAACAGCCCCGGCTCGGCCTTCGCGGCCTTGCGCATGTGGCGCCGCGCCATCGCGGTGAAGCCCTTCTGCAGCGTCGGCGAGTGCACCAGCGCGATCGACAGGGACTCCGAGACGCCGTACCAGAACCCGCGCTCGGCGAGCTGGGTCAACGGCGCATGCTCGAAGACCTTGTGGTGCAGCCCGGAGAACGAGCGGTCCCAGCGCGGCGCGAGGTGCGCGGGTGTGCGCTGGAAGATGGTCATCCGCCCGACGGTCGGCTGCAGCTCCGGCACGAACTGGATCGCGCTGGCGCCGGTGCCGATCACCGCCACGCGACGGCCGGCCAGGTCGAGGTCGTGACGCCACTGCGCGGAGTGGAACTGCTCCCCGGCGAACTCGTCGCGGCCCGGGATGTCGGCGATGGCCGGGCGGCTCAGCTGCCCGACCGCGCTGACCAGGACGTCGCACTCCAGCCGCTCGCCGCCGGCGACCTCGACGCTCCACCGGCCGGTGGCGTCGTCGTACGTCGCCGCGACGACCTCGGCCTCGCACCGGACATGCCGGCGTACGTCGTACTTGTCGACGACGTGGTGGATGTAGTCGAGGATCGCGGGCTGGCGCGAGTAGCGGTGCGGCCAGCGAGGGTTCGGCTCGAAGGAGTAGGAGTAGAAGGGCGACGGCACGTCGACCGCGGCGCCCGGATAGGTGTTCTCCCGCCACACACCTCCGACGTCGGCGGCCTTCTCGAGCACGACGACGTCGTCGATGCCGAGCCGCTTGAGCTCGATGGCGGCGGCGATGCCGCCGAAGCCGGAACCGATGATCACGACGCTGGGGGCCACGATCGCCATGCTGCCAGTCGGCACGAGATCAAGGCCACGAAATCTTCGCCGTCCAAGATCGCCCGGCGAAGTTCCAGGAACGCTAGTGTGCGACGCGGTGTAGCACCTGGGGGTTCCGATCGGTGCAGCAGAGTGAGAGGGGCTTTCCATGATCCATCTGTTCGCCAAGAACTTCGCTCCAACTGCCGGCGGCGCGCGCCTCGGTGACATCCTCATCGGCGGCGGTATCGCCTCGGCGTACTTCCTCGTCACCGGGTGGCTGCTGTTCCGCGAGCTCGGCGGCAAGCCGACGCTGCTGGGCCGGCTGTTCGAGCGCCTCGGTGCGATCATCGGGCTGCCCCGCTGGGCGGCCGGCGCGTTCGTCGCGGTGCCGATCATGTCGTTCGTCGAGGGCTTCGGCGTCTACTGGGACGTCCCCACCCACATGCAGCGCGGCCGTGACGCGGGCGCGTTCACCAACCCCGGCCACTGGCCGATCTACTTCGGCCTGCTGGCGCTGCTCAACTTCGCCATCGTCATCATGGCGATGGCCAAGGACCCGCTGCCCTCGCGCACGCTGCGGCTGACCCGCACCTGGCGGGTGCCCTACAGCGCCGTCGTCCTGTTCTTCGCCGGCTTCATCGCCGTGCTCGGCTTCCCGCTCGACGACCTCTGGCACCGCACGTTCGGCCAGGACGTGACCGAGTGGGGCCCGACCCACGTGATGATGATCGGCGGCGCGATCACCGCCCCGCTGTGCCTGCCGTTCCTGCTCGCCGAGTCCCGCCAGGTCGGCGCCAAGCTGATGACCGGCCCGTGGGCCCGCTGGGCGATGCTGCTCGCCATCGGCGTCTGCATGGTGCCGTTCGCGTTCCTGATGGAGTTCGACCTCGGCGTACCCCAGTTCCCGGCGGCGACCCAGGGCATCATCTTCTGCTTCGTGATGACCTGGATCCTGCTGACCGGCCGGCTCTGGTTCGGCCGCGGCGGCGCGCTGCTCCTCGGCGCGTTCTGGTGGATCACCCACGTCTTCCTCTACCTCGTCATCGCGGCGCTGCCCGACGTCCTCACCATCCAGTTCCTGCTGGCGATCCCGTCCGCGGTGATCATCGAGGTCCTCGCGTTCCTGTGGAAGCCCGAGCGTCGCCCCGCGACGGTCCTGCCGTTCGCCGTGGTCTCGGGTGCGCTCGTCGGCTCGCTCGGCTACTACTGCGAGTGGCTGTGGTCGCACGGCCACATGCCGCCGCCGCAGCCCTTCAACGCCCACGCGCTGCCGTTCCTGCTCGCGGTCAGCACCGTCGCCGGAATCGGCGGCGGCCTCCTGGCGGTCTGGCACGTACGCCGGCTCCAGCAGATCGGCGACGACGCGACCGACCAGTCGGCGCTGCCCGTCCTCGAGCGCCCGTACCGCCGCGTCGGCCTCGCCGGCCTGCTCACCTTCCTCGGCCTGATGGTGGTCTTCGCGCCGCCGGTGTCCGGCAACCTCCCGACCGCCACCGTCCACCTCTCGAACGTCTCGACCGGCGGCAAGAGCTGCACCTCCGCCACGGTCCAGTGCCTGGCCACCGTGACCGTCACGTTCAACGGCAAGGACCCGGTCAAGAACGCGGTCTGGTTCTACGGGCTGGCCTGGCAGGGCTACTCCAACCACTCCACGGAACCGGTCTCGGTGATCCCCAAGGACCCGACCGGTCACGTCCCCGGCATCATCCGCACGACGTTCGTCGCGACCGGCAAGCCGGGCGAGTACCGCTCGAAGGATCCTCTGCCGTTCTACGGCACGTGGAAGACGCTGATCCGCGTGCACCAGCTGCCCAACACGATGATGTCCTACGCGCTCTACATGCCGAACGACCCCGCGATCTCCAGTGCCCGCGGTCGCGAGCTGCAGGTCAAGGACGGCGACGTCATCAAGCCCGGCTACGAGCCGAAGGTCCTCCAGCGCGAGCGCAAGGACTCCATCCCGGAGTGGTTCTACGCCGCCGGCAACTTCATCGTGATGGGGTTGTGGGTCGTGATCCTGTTCCTGTTCGGATGGTCCTACAACAGCGCCGCGGGCACCGCCCGCCGCAGGCTCCGGCCCTGAGCTCGCACCCGGCCGAGCGCCGTTCCCCGGGTTGACAGAAGTCACACCCGGAAACGGCCGCGTCGATGCTTGTGAAAGAATGCACATGCGGGATAACTGAAGGGTGGAAGATTCGCGCGTGGACACGACGGACGTACTTCTGATCGGTGGCGGCATCATGAGCGCCACGCTGGCCTCGCTCCTCTCCGAGCTCGAGCCCAGCTGGAACATCCGCGTGCTCGAGCGGCTCGACCGCCCGGCACGCGAGAGCTCGGGTCCGTGGAACAACGCGGGCACCGGCCACTCGGCCCTCTGCGAGCTGAACTACACGCCGCAGGCCGAGGACGGAACCGTCGACATCTCGAAGGCCGTCGTGGTCAACGAGCAGTTCCAGATCTCGCGCCAGCTCTGGGCGTTCCTGGTCGAGTCGGGTCGCATCCCGGACCCGGACGGATTCATCCACGCCACCCCGCACATGAGCTTCGTCTGGGGCAAGGAGAACGTCGCCTACCTCAAGGAGCGCCACCGCCTCCTCTCGCAGCACCCGCTCTTCGCGGGCATGGAGTACTCCGAGGACCGCGCCCAGATCGCGAAGTGGGCGCCCCTGCTCGTCGAGGACCGGGACACCGACCAGCCGATCGCGGCGACGTACTCCCGCGAGGGCACCGACGTCGACTTCGGCGCGCTGACCAAGCTGATGCTCGACTCCGTCGCCGACCGCGGCGCGCAGATCGACTACAACGCCGAGGTCAAGCAGGTCCACCGCACGATGGACGGCACCTGGCACGTCATGGGCAAGCAGCAGGGCGAGAAGTTCCACCACACCGCGAACTTCATCTTCGTCGGTGCCGGCGGCCAGGCGCTGACGCTGCTGCAGAAGGCCCGGATCCCCGAGATCAAGGGCTTCGGCGGCTTCCCGGTCAGCGGCGAGTTCCTCCGTACGACGAACCCCAAGATCGTCGAGCGCCACCACGCCAAGGTCTACGGCAAGGCCGCTGTGGGCGCTCCCCCGATGTCGGTGCCCCACCTGGACACCCGCGTCGTGGACGGCAAGACCAGCCTGATGTTCGGCCCGTACGCCGGCTTCAGCCCGCGCTACCTCAAGCACGGCTCGCTGCTGGACATGTTCCTCTCGCTGCGCACCCACAACCTGCTGCCGATGATCAAGGGCGGCCTGGCGAACATCCCGCTGACCATCTACCTGATCAGCCAGCTCATCGCGCGGCCCGCGACGAAGTTCAAGGACCTCCTGGACTTCTTCGGCGACGCCGACCCCAAGGACTGGGAGAAGATCACCGCGGGCCAGCGCGTCCAGGTGATCCGACCCGACGGCGTGCTCCAGTTCGGCACCGAGGTGATCACCCACAAGGACGGCACGATCGCCGGCCTGCTCGGTGCCTCGCCGGGCGCCTCGACCGCCGCACCGATCATGTTCGAGCTGCTCGAGCGCTGCTTCCCGACCCAGTGGCAGGGCTGGCAGCCGCGCCTGAAGGAGATCGTGCCCAGCATCGGCACGGCCCTCTCCGACGACCGGGCGATGGCCGAGCAGGTGCACACGCGCACCTCCCGCATCCTCGGCCTCGAGGCCGACGCGAAGGCGGCCGAGGCGGTCCCCGCTCGCTGACCGACGCCGAACCGGCGCGAAGCACATCATCGCGTCGATAAGGGGTACGGTTGATACGCCGTCTCGGGTGCATCTCGGGACCGCGCCTTCTGGGGGGAAGAACATCAGTCCTGCACGCCTTCCCTCACCCTGAGGTACCTCCCCCATGAAGCACAAGCTCATCTCGGCCACCGCTGCCGTCGTCACCGCCGTCAGCCTCGGCCTCGCCGCCCCCGCGCACGCGGTGAACCCGAAGTACGGCTACATCGACCACGCGGGCGCGACCCAGGTCAACGCCCTCGGTCTGATGGTCCAGTCGAACCCGACGGCCAACTCCGACATCTACGGCAGCACGAGCAAGTCCGACTCCGCGCACATCGCCTCGGCGAACGCCGGAACCGGCCTGCTCGATGCCGGCGCCGCGACCACGTCGACCACCGCGACCACGAACTCCGCCGGTGGTGTCAAGGTCGTCGCCCACGCCAAGACGGCCGGCATCTCGCTGCTCGGCGGCCTGATCAAGGCCGACGCCATCGACACGGTCAGCACCATCAACGCCGACGGCGTGCACAACCCGACCACCGCGATGACGACCTCGCTGCTGGGCCTGACCATCAACGGGAAGTCCTACCCGGCGTCGTTCGCCCCGAACAAGGGCATCCTCATCCCCGGCGTCGTGAGCATCGGCATCAACACCCAGGCCACCGGCACGACCACGAACACGGCGTCGGTCCAGGGCGCGGGCCTCAAGATCACGCTGCTGGCGAAGCGCAACGGCGCGGACGCCGGCGCGACCGTCATGGTCAACCCGATCTCGCAGCTCCTGGCTCCTGCCCAGAACCCGGACCAGCCGGGCTACGCCCTGGGCGGCCGGGCCTATGGCTCCTACGTCCACGCGGCCATCCCCAACGCGGCCGACATCAGCAGCACCCGCACGGCACAGGTCATGATGCCGACCTCCGGCACCTGGGGGAAGGTCAAGGCCAACAACGTCGCGCGCGCGACCGTCTCGGGCGTGCTGAACATCGGCGCGGTCCACAGCGAGGAGGTCGGCAGCCGTACGACGGCGGCCTCGAAGTCCTTCGAGAAGTCCACCGTCGGCTCCGTCAACCTGTTCAACGGACTGATCAAGGCCGGTGCCGTCGGTACGTCGTCACGCGTCAAGGCGACCTCGAGCGGCGTCAGCATGAGCGGCGCGATGACGTTCGTGAGCCTGACCGTCGCCGGCAAGACGATCCCGCTGGACGTCAAGCCGAACACCACCATCAACGTCCTGGGCCTCGGCACGGTGACGCTCAACGAGCGTAAGCGAGTCACCACCGGTGGCCAGCACTCGATCCAGACCACCGCGCTGCACATCGTTCTCGACACCGCCAGGGCCGGTCTTCCGGTCGGCGCCGAGGTGCAGCTCGCTGTGTCGAAGGCGATCGTCTACAAGTGATCCGCCACCCCTGAAGGGGTCACTGACGGCAGTTTCCGGGAGCCACTGACAGCCGACCCCTTCAGGAGTTGAATGTCAGTGGCTCCCGCTCTCTCTTTCGGACGGGTGCCTTCCCACCCCCTAGGGAGCTCCCCATGAAGTCACGCCTCCTGTCCGCCGCTGCCGTCGCGATCGTGGCCTCGGCCGTCGCGGCGCCGGCCCACGCCACCGTCACGCCCAAGTACGGCTACATCGACTTCGCCGGCGCGACGCAGGTCAACGCGCTCGGCCTGGCGGTGCAGTCCAACCCCACCGCGAACTCCGCGATCATCGGCACCGCCTCGCAGTCCAAGAGCGCCAACATCGCCTCGGCCCAGGTCGGCAGCCTCCTCGGCGCCGGCGTGGCGACCACCGACACCTCGGCGGTCGTCAACGACAACGGCGGCGTCACCGTCGTCGCCCACGCCAAGACGGCGGGCGTCTCCCTGCTGGGCGGCCTGATCAAGGCCGACGCCGTCGAGAGCACTGCCACCATCACCGCCGACGGCACCAACGCCCCGACGACGCTGATGACCACCAAGCTGCTCGGCCTGACCATCGGCGGGAAGGCCTACCCCGCCGACTTCGCTCCCAACAGCGGCATCCTGCTGCCGGGCGTGGTGAGCATCGGCCTGAACACCCAGGCCACCGGTACCACCGCGGACGAGGCGTCGATCCAGGGCGCGGGCCTCAAGATCACCCTCCTGGCCGCGCGCAACGGTGCCGACGCCGGCGCCACCGTCATGATCAACCCGCTCTCGCAGCTCCTCGAGCCGGCGCCGGACCCCAACGTTCCCGGCTCGCCGCTGGGCGGGACGGCGTACGGCTCCTACATCCACGCCGCGGTCACCGGGGTGGCCAACGTCGAGACGACGCACAGCGCGCAGGTCACGATGATTCCGACCGGCACCAACGGCGTGGTCAAGGCCAACAACCTCGCGCGAGTGACCGTCTCGGGGCTGCTCAACCTCGGCACCGTCCACAGCGAGCAGAGCGGTGTGCGTGACGACACCATCTCCAAGGTCAGCGAGAAGTCGACGATCGCGTCGCTGAGCCTGCTCAACGGCCTCATCACCGCCACCGCGCTGAGCACCACGTCGCAGGCCCAGGCCACCGCCGCGGGTGCGGTGACGACCGGAGGCAGCATGACCTTCCTCGGCCTGCACGTCGCGGGCAAGGCCATCCCGGTCAACGTCGCCCCGAACACCACGATCCACGTGCTGAACCTGGGCGAGGTCACGCTGAACGAGCGCAAGGTGATCAACCAGGCAGGCCTGCACTCCTACCGGACGACCGCGCTGCACATCGTGCTCGACACCGCCCGCGCTGGGCTGCCGATCGGTGCCGAGATCGAGCTCGGCGTCTCCGAGGCGAGGGTGTACCGCTGATCCTCAGCACCGCATCGATCGCGACGGGCCCGACCACACCGATGGTCGGGCCCGTCGTGGCTCTGCAAGACTGCGGACATGGACCAGGTCGTACTCATCACCGGTGGCGCCCGTGGCGTCGGAGCAGCCGTCGCCACCGAGCTCGCAGCCCGCGAGGCCAAGGTCGTGCTCACCGATCTCGACCGGGGAGCGCTGGACGAGACCGTCGCCGCGATCGGTGAGGACAACGCCCTCGGCATCGTCGCCGACGTGTGCGACGTCGAGGCAATGAAGCGCGCCGTCGCAGACGCCGTCGCCCGCTTCGGCCGGCTCGACGCGGTGCTCGCCAACGCCGGCATCGCGTCGTACGGCAGCGTCATGAACACCGACCCCAAGGCGTTCAAGCGGGTCGTCGACATCAACATCACCGGTGTCTTCAACACCGCCCACGCGGCGCTGCCCGCGCTCATCGAGTCGAAGGGCTACTTCCTGGTCGTCTCGTCGCTGGCCGCCTTCGTGGCCGCACCGGGCCTGTCGGCGTACCACGCCAGCAAGGCAGGGGTGGAGCACTTCGCCAACAGCCTGCGGCTCGAGGTCAAGCACCTCGGCGTCGACGTCGGCTGCGCGCACATGTCATGGATCGACACCCCGCTGGTGCAGGACGCCAAGGCGGACCTGCCGGCGTTCCAGAAGCTGCTCAAGAAGCTGCCGCCGCCGCTCGGCAGGACCACCGACGTCGAGTCGTGCGTCAAGGCGTTCGTCAAGGGCATCGACAAGCGCTCACGCCTGGTCTTCTGCCCCGGCTGGGTGCGCGGCATCGGCCTCAACCGGGTCACCATCAACTCCGCCGTCGGCAACCTGCCGGTGCTCCGGCTCGTGCCGGAGATCCTGCCCGAGCTCGACGCCGACGTGGCCCGCCTCGGGCGCTTCACCAGCGCCCGCAACGTGACCAACGACCACGCCGAGGAAGCCGTCAGCGACTGACGGTCTCCGCCGGCGTCGGCTCGGCGTCGCGGATCGGCGTGATCCAGGCCTGGTGCGTCGCCGGGTTCTTCGTGATCGCCAGGAGGTCGTCCATGTGCGACTCCAAGCCGGTCACCTTGTCGAGGGGAACGCCGACGATGAGCTGGAAGCCCAGACCCTTCCAGGCCTGGACGGCGCGGCCGGCGAACTCGGCGTCCGCCTTGACGAAGCCCTCGTCGAGGAACACCGGCGCAAAGCGCGGCCGCGACCGCATCTCGTCGCCCAGCCGGAACCGGAGGGCCGAGCCGACGATGAACGCGACCAGCTCCTGCGACTCGCCACCGGACTTCTCCCCCAGCGTCCGGTACGTCGCGCGCAGCTCGCCGGTCAGGTGGTCGTAGCGCTCGGCGCTGATCTCCACGTGCCGGCGTACGTCGAGCAGGCGGTCGCGGTCGCTGCCGCCCTCGGGCAGGTGGGCGCTCGGCCGCAGCTGGGTCATGAACCGGCTCAGGTCGGCGAACCGCTGGTCGAGGTCCTCCTCGCCGCGGGTCTCGGCGGTGCTGCTCGAGAGCGTCCGCAGGTCCTTGAGGAACAGCTGCACGTGCGCCGGCGCGAGGCGGCGCAGACGGATCCGCAGGCGGTCGCCGGTGGCACCGAACTCCAGTCGGCGCAGGATGTCGTTGATCGGCACCAGCCGCTCCTCGATCTCCTCGATCGAGGAGGCCATGGCGCCGAGCAGCGGGACCAGGTCCTGGCCGCTCCACTCGGTCAGGCGGCGGCGCCACTCGGTGCGCCGCTCGGCCAGGCCCTTGCTGCGGATGTCGTCGAGGATCCGGGCGTAGTCGGGATAGGAGTCGGGGCCGGCGCCGAGGTTCGGTGAGTCCCACTGGAGCTTGTAGGACCGGAAGATCCGGGCGAGCTCCTCGTCGACGCGCTGCACCTCCACCTCGCACTCGGCGACCGCCCCGCGCAGCCGCTCCTGCAGGCGCTGGGAGTGCTCGTGGAACCGGTCGAGGTCCTCGGGGTCACTCGGCGCGACCGCCGCGGCCAGCTCCGTGGCGAGGGCCGTCTCCTGCTCCGGGGTGAGCCCCACCCGGCCCGCGGACTCGACGGCGTCGAGCTGGTCGCCGACCAGGTCCTCGGAGTCGACGAGCTCACCGTGCGCAGCGTTGACCTCGCGCTGGCGCCGCTCGAGCTCGAAGCGCTGCTGGCGGGCCTCCTCGAGCCGGACCGTGAGGTCGTCGATCTGCACCTGGAGCACGCGCAGCTGGTCGTCGGAGCCGAGGATGTCGCTGCGGCGCGACTCCAGGTCGGCGATGCGTCGCTCGCTGCCCACCACGTCGACGTCGTCGAAGCGGACCATCGCGATGGCGTCGTACGCCGCACGCTGCTGGTCGAGGACCGCGGACCGGCGGTCGAGCTCGGCGAGCCGGGCGTCGATCGCCTGCAGCTCGCCCTCGACCCGGTCGAGCTCGGCATCGAGGTCGGTGATGGCGTCGTCGTTGGAGAACCCGATGATGCTGCGGGTGTCGTTGCGGCCGTGGGCGCCGCGGTTGCCGCTGCGGGTCTGGCCGGCCAGCGTGACCCGGTTGCCCCGGCCGTCGAGCTCGGCGGCGGTCTCGACGCACAGCGCGTTGCGCGCGTCGTCGGAGACGTGCGCCTCGACCCAGCCGGTGAACGGCGAGTCCTTGAACAACAGCTTGCCGGCGATCCGCTCCGGGTCGCCCGGACCGCTGCTCGGCAGGTGGGTCGGCACACCTTCGAAGGTCAGCCGGCCGCGCAGCTGCACGCCGTCGATCGCGGTCGAGAAGTCGCGCAGCCGGTCGATCGGGACCAGCAGCAGACGGGCGGAGCCGCCCAGGACGGTCTCGACGGCCGTGCGCCAGCGGGCCTCCTCGGGCGCCACGTCGATCAGCTCCGCCAGGAACGGCAGGTCCTCGGGGGTCATCCCCGCGGCCTCGGCGACCTGGGTCCGCAGGTCGTGGAGGTACGCCGGCACGCGGCCTGCGCGGCTCTCCAACGAGGCGCGCTCGGCCCGGAGCGCACGCTGCTGGTCCTTGAGCGGGACCATGCCGTCACGGACGGTGTCGCGCTCGGCGCGCAGGCGCGCCTGCTCCTTGGTTCCGCCGGCGACCCGGCCACGCGCGTGGTCCTGGAGGACCGCGAACGCCTCGACCGAGTCGAGCGCGGTGTCGAGCTCGGGAACATCGGCGTCGGTCAGCCCGACCAGCGGGTAGATCCGCTCCTCGAGCTCGGCCAGCCGCGCCGCCCGCTCCTCGCGGACCATCCGCTCGGACTCGATGTTCGCGGCGAGCGCCTGCAGGTCGCCGCCGCCCGCGGCCCGGTGGGCCTCCTTGGCGGCGTCGAGGTCGCCGGCCAGCTGGGCCTCGACGGTGCGGACCGAGCCGAGCGCCTCGACCGTGCGGACGTGGTCGTTGCGGTTGGCCACGACGGCCTCGCCCAGCAGACGCTGGTGGGTGCGCATCAGCCAGAGCCGCAACGGGGTGTCACCGGCCAGCGTGACGCCGAACGCGTCGAGCTCGTCGGACCGTTTGAGGGCCAGCTCCTTGCGCCGCTGCAGGTCGCGGATCGGCTCGAGCACCTCGAGCTTCTGCTGCTCCGTACGCATCGCGGTGTGGGCGGCATCGAGCGCGTCGAAGTGCTCGACGGCGCGGTCGGCGGCGGCGTACGTCGAGGGTCGTTCGAGGACCATGTCCTTGTAGAGCTCGTCGACGCTGCGCACCTGGTTGCCGGCCTGGATGCGGGCCAGCAGCCGCAGCGCCTTGCCGCCGTCGCCGTTGGCGCCGATGCCGAGCCGTGCGTGCAGGACGGCGGCGAGCTCGGCGTACGTGCGGTGGACGCGGATGCCGGGGAACAGCTTCTTGAGGGTGTTGGCGTGGAAGCGGTCGGGGACCGCGGCCTCGAGCATGCCCAGGTCGACCGGTCCGTCGAGGGTCAGCAGCGTCATCGCCACGTCGCTGGAGCGGGTCGCCCGGCGCGGGACGTAGTAGGTCCGCAGGGCGGTGAAGCTGCCACCGCGGTCGTTGACGAACGTCATCGCCAGCGCGCCCCAGGTGTCGCCACCTCGGCCACGCAGCAGCTGCTCGACCGGACGGCCGGTGCGCGGGTCGTCGACGACGTCGACGGCGCCGCGGAGGTAGGACAGCAGGTTGCGCTGACCCGCGCTGCGGGCCCGGCCGGCGACAGCGTCGTTGGAGGCGCCGTTGAACTTGGTGTCGGAGGGCATGACGAGCGCGGTGTAGGCGTCGAGGATGGTGCTCTTGCCGACGCCGGAGGCGCCCGAGATCATCGTGGTGTCGGCGCCCAGCGGCACCAGCGTCAGGCCGTCGAAGCCGCCCCAGTTGACCAGCTGCATCAGCGAGGCGCGCCACTGCATCGTGTCGTCGGTCGGCGCCACGACGGATGCCTCGGCGAAGAGGCCCGACGCGTCGGTCTCGGTGGCCAGGTCGCTCATCGTGCCTCCTCCATCAAGGACTCGTCCTCGGCCCGCTCGGCCGGGTCGGGCTCGTCGGCGTTGGCGGCCTGGAGCGCCGCGAGCAGCTCCTGGAGCAGCTCGAGCGGCAGCAGCGGCTCGACGGCCTCGGAGATCTCGAACCGGTCATCGGTCGGGGCACCGATCAGCAGCCCCGCCTTGTTGATGCTCTGCACGGCTGCGCGGGCACGCTTCTCGTCGCCCGACTCGTCGGTGGCGTACCGCGGCCGGAACGTCGCGACGTGCTCGACGATGTCCTCGCGGTCGATGAAGACGCGGTCCTCACCGGCGGCGGCGCCGGCGCGCAGGCGGTCCCGGAGATGGACCAGGACGACGGTCTCCTCGCGCGACCAGCTGGCGTCGTACAGCAGCGTCGGGAAGCGGCTGCCGGTCTCGGAGACCGCCTGTCGCTTCCACGCCACCTCGCGGTGGTCGTCGATCACCAGGTCGAGGAACAGGTCGTTGAGCCGCGACCGCAGCAGCCGCTCGTGCTCGACCAGGACCTGCCAGTCGCGCGGGTGCGTGCGGTGGGAGATGAAGCGCTGCTTGAGCAGCGTGACCAGCGTGCAGCGCTGGGCCAGGTCCAGACCACCCTCGTCGCCCTCGAAGAGCGAGACCGAGTAGTCCTCGAGCGGCTCGAGGTCGAGATCGGTGGTCATGCGGGCTCCTGCAGGTCGGGGTCGGGCAGTGCGGTCCGTGGCACCGAGAAGGTGCGCGGCGTGCCGTCGGGACGTACGGCGGAGAACAGCTCGTGCTCCTCGCCCGTGGCCCAGTCGCGGGAGGCCGCCAGGTGCAGCAGCCCGAAGATCTCGACAGGACGACGCAGGCTCTCGTCGAGCCCCTCGAACAGCTCGCCCAGCGACGAGGGCGGCAGCAGCCCGCTCAGTGCGTCGTCGAGCCGGCGGCGCAGCTCGCCGAGCTGCGGGCCGCCGTACTGCTTGAGCTGGCTCAACGAGAGCGCCGCCGAGCCGGCGGGCTCGGAGCGGGTGATGCGCTCGGGAGGCACGTCGTCGGCCGGGTCGTAGAAGCGCTCACGCAGGTGCTCGACGCCGGCGCGTCCGGGCAGGAGGGGTACGTCGTGGGTGGCGCGCGGGCCGGTGGAGGCCATCCAGCCCATCAGCTCGGACTCGACCTGGCGCAGCGTCTGAGCGAGCTCACGGTCGCGCGCCGCGTCGTGGGAGACGATGTACTCCTTGAGCGTCGCCGTGACCCGCGAGCGCTGCGAGAGGACCCGGTCGAGACCGTCGCGCACGAGGCGGACGGTGCCGCGCAGCTCGGTGCGATCGGCGTCGCCGAGGATGCCGTCGGACAGCGGGTGGTCGAGCAGCGCCGTGAGGTCCTCACGGAGCTGCTGGACCAGGGCGTCGTCGCGGAGCAGCGCGAACGCGCCCTCGAACGCGCGGCCCTCCTGGGTCGCGGTCATCAGCGCATCGGCGCGGGTGAGGTAGACGTCGATCACCTCGCCAGCCGGACGATCGTCGGCGCGGAACGCCGCCAGGATCTCCGCGCGGATCTGGGTGAAGCGCTCCTCGACGCGGGCGAAGTCGCTGGGCAGGGCCGAGATCAGCGAGAGCAGCTCGGTGAACCCTTCGAGCATGTAGTCCTCGGTCGCGCTGACCAGGTCGGCGCCGTCCACGAGGCGGTCGCGCTCGGCCTTGAGTCGCGCGATCTCGTCGTTGAGGATCGTCACGCGCGCGGTGCGGTCGGGATTGGCCTCGGCGTTGAACCGTCGGACCGTGCCGAGGATGGTGGCGATCCGGTGCTCGCTGAGCGTGGCCCGGTCGCGGGTCAGCGTCTTGACCAGCTCGAGGGCCTGCTGGGCGTGCGAGGTGAGCGTGTAGACCTCGCGGCCGCGCTCGTCGAGCGAGCGCACCAGCCACTGGCCGCGCATCCAGCGCTGGCAGATCTCGCGGCCGCTGCCGCTCGGGATGTCGGTGACACCGCTGAGCCGGATCTCGGCCAGGTGCTGCTCGACCTGGGTGTGCAGCCGCGCAGTCGGGATCGGGTTGTTGGCCCGGCCGAAGGCGGCCTGGAAGACCGTGACGACGGCCGGTGCCTGGCGCTGGTGCAGCAGCTGCAGGGTCGGCTGCGCGAACGCCTCGCGCACGCGCGCAAGCTCCCCCACGATGTCGCTCATCCGGGGCAGCATGCCAGAGGCGGCCGACAGCCCCGGGGGCTACCCCGGCATGCCGTCGAGCGGGGCCGCGACGGCGGTGACCACCCCGATCACCTCCACCGCCGGTCCGAGCCAGCGGACCCCACGATCGCTGAGCAGGACCTCGCGGCCGAAGCGGCGCTCGAAGACCCCCGCGCTGCGCCGGCCGGCCTCGATGACGAGCAGCACGTCACCCCGCGCGGGACGTACGCCGGCCTCGACCCGCACCTCGCTGCCGGCCGGCCAGCCGCGGGTGCGGGAGAGCTCGCCACCGATGCGGAACGTGCTGGTCGGCGGGCCGGTCGGGCGTCGGCGTACGGGCGCGCGCGGAGCGGGTGCCAGCCCCAGGGCGAGCTCGCCCTGGCCACGGTTCATCGAACGCACGTTCGAACCCTACCGGGCGCGGCTACCGTTGACACGTGACGGCTCCCCCGGTCGAAGGTCAGCACAGGCATCTGGCCAGCCGCTTGATCGCGCGGCTCTACCTCGGCATCGCGACCCTGCTCATCCCGTGGACGGTGTACCTCGCGATCACGCTGCCCCGGCGCAGCGTGGCCCACCACTACGACGCGGCCTGGGTCGGCTTCGACGTGCTGCTCACCGTGGTGCTCGCCCGCATCGGCTGGCTCGCCGCACGGCGCCACGCGCACTTCGTCCTGACCGCGACGGCCGGCGCGACGCTGCTGATCGTCGATGCCTGGTTCGACGTCGTGACCGCCGGTCCCGGTGAGCCCCGGGTCCAGGCCATCGTGCTGGCACTCGCCCTGGAGCTCCCCGGCGCGTGGCTCTGCGCCATGCTCGCCCGTCGCGGCCTGGCCACCCTGGTCGCCCGCGCCGCGGCAACCCCGCGCAGATAGGGTCGCCGGGTGTCGCCGTACGCCTCTCCCGACGAGCGCATCCGCAAGCTGCTCCTGGCCGTCGACGCGCCCTCGTTGCTGCACCGCCACCACCACGCGCGGGCGCACACCCGCCTGCTCGATCGCGGCGGCCGGCCCGCCTGGGCGCTGCACGGGATGCTGCGCCAGATCATCGAGGCGATCGACGCGTTCGCACCCGACGCCGTGATCTTCGGGATCGACGACCGGGCGCGGTCGCTGCGCCGCGAGCGCTACCCGGACTACAAGGCCGGTCGCGCCGAGAAGGATGCCGAGCTGGTCGACCAGCTCGACCGCTGCGGCGCGCTCCTCGACGCGCTCGGCCTGGCGACCCTCACTCCCCCGGGCCTCGAGGCCGACGACGTCAACGCCTCGGCGGCGACCTGGGCGGTGCGCAACGACTGGGACTGCGTGCTGATCACGTCCGACCGTGACGCGTTCGCGCACATCAGCGAGCGCACGAGCGTGCTGCGGCTGATCGACGGCGGGATCCACGGGTCGCCGCTGCTGACGCCTCCCCGGATCGAGGCGATGTACGGCGTCCCCGCCGACCGCTACCTCGAGTTCGCGGCCATCCGCGGCGACGCGAGCGACAACCTGCCGGGGATCAAGGGGATCGGCGAGAAGACCGCCGCCACGCTGCTGGCCGAGATCGGCTCGATGCAGGCGGTCTGGGCCGACATCGAGCACAACGAGGGGGCCGCCCTGATCGCTGCCCTCGATGCCATCGCCGACGAGCGCGGGGCCCGGCGCAACGGCCGGACCGTGGTCAACCGGCTGCGGGCGGAGGGCGCGCGGGCGGCGTACGAGTTCAACCTGGAGCTGATGGCCGGCCGCGACGACCTCGACCTCGGGCTGACCCCGGACATCCCCGGTACGCCGGGCCTGCTGCCGCTCGACATCGCCCGCGTCGAGCGCGTCGTCGGCCACCTCAACACCGACGCCACCACCTCGCTCGCGCTACGCGTCCTCACCGGCGACCCGGCGTCGGTGCGGCCCGGCTGACGCGCAGGCCGTGCTCGTCTGCGCGCTCTCCGACGTGCTGCTGCTCGGCTCCCTGGCGGCTGTGCACGACAGCTCCGACGGTGGCCGCTGGTGGTTCCTGGCACGACCCCGCTCGTGGCAGGTCCTCGAGATGCTCGTCGCGGCGGCGATGCTCCTCGTGGCCGCGCGCCTGGCGTTCGGCTGACCCCGCTGCGACACCCGCCGTACCCTCGGCCCATGTCCCACCTCGACGTGCTCCGCTGGATCTGGCACGTCCAGGGCGACTGGATGGTGTGGAACACGGTGCTGGCGTGGGTCCCGGTGGGCCTGGCCGCGCTGCTCTTCCGGGGCCGCACCACGCACGGCGGCGTGCCGTGGTGGCTCGGGCTGGTGGTGTTCGGCCTGTTCCTCCCGAACGCGCCGTACGTCGTCACCGACCTGATCCACCTGCCGCCGACCATCGATCGGCTCGGACCCGACGCGCCCGTCGCGACGACCGTCTACCCGGTCTACGCGGTTTTCATCGCCTCCGGCTTCGTCGCCTACACGCTCAGCCTCGGCATGGCGGGCACCTTCATGGAGCGGGCCGGCCGGCACTCCTGGCGACTCCCCCTGCGTCTCGCTACCCACGCCCTCTGCGCGATCGGGATCTTCCTGGGCCGCTGGCCCCGGCTCAACAGCTGGGAGCCCTTCACCGACCCGCACTCGGCGCTCCACCGCATCGGCAACGCCCTCGCCTGGGACCGGGCGCCCGGGCTGATCGCGACGCTCTTCGTGGTCACGACCGTCGGTCACTTCCTGACCAAGGCCGTGCTCGATGCGATCGGCTCCGCTCGGAGACCACGCCACGCCGGCTGACGTCCCTGGTGGCCGGCCGCTCGGCGTACGCCGTCGCCCCACCGGTCACATCCGTCACCAGCTCTCATCATTTCCGGAACTTCCACCCCGTTGCATTGGGGTGGAAGTTCAGGAATCACCGGTGAACCGGTGATTCCTCCACAGACCGCCTCACCACGGCGAGGGCTGATAGTCCTTCACGAAGCAGCCGTAGATGTCGTTGCCCAGCTCGCCCTGCACGATCGGGTCGTAGACGCGGGCGGCACCGTCGACGAGGTCGAGAGGCGCGTGCCAGCCCTCGGCAGCGATGCGGAGCTTCTCGTAGTGCGGCCGCTCGTCGGTGATCCAGCCGGTGTCGACGGCCGTCATCAGGATCCGGTCGGACTCGAAGTACTCCCCCGCCGCGGTGCGGGTCATCATGTTCAGGGCCGCCTTGGCCATGTTGGTGTGGGGGTGGCCCGGCCCCTTGTAGCGTCGGGAGAACTGTCCCTCCATCGCCGAGACGTTGACGATGTACGCGCGGCGCGCCCCACCGGCCACGGCAGCGCGCATCGCGGGCCGCAGCCGCGAGTTGATCAGGAACGGCGCGATCGAGTTGCAGAACTGCACCTCGAGCAGCTCCAGCGGGTCGACCTCGTCGATGAGCTGGGTCCAGGAGTTGTTGTCCTGGATGTCCGGGATCAGCCCGCCGGCGTCGATGGCGGTGCCGGCCAGGTGCTGCTCCAGGGAGGCGCCGCCCGCCTTGAGCGCCAGCGCCGTCATGGACGCGGCGTTGTGGGCAGCCAGTGCGGCCTCGCTCGACTCGCCCTCGTGGTGGGCGACGGCATGGTCTGCCAGAGCGCCGGCGATGGCCGCCGGATGGGCCTCGGAGATGTGGTCGAAGGTGACCATCTCGGGCAGCTCGATGCCTGAGGGCAGCGGCGCCAGCTCGCCGTCGGTGAGGTGCGAGTAGGCGCCGGGGAGGCGACGTACGGTCTGGCAGGCGTTGTTGATGATGATGTCGAGCGGGCCGTCGGCCGCGACGTCGTCGGTCAGCGAGATGACCTGGGTGGGGTCGCGCAGGTCGATGCCGACCACCTTGAGCCGGTGGATCCAGTCCGCGGAGTCCTCCATGGCGGCGAAGCGGCGTACGGCGTCCTTCGGGAACCGGGTCGTGATGGTGGTGTGCGCACCGTCGCGGAGCAGCCGCAGCGCGATGTACATGCCGATCTTGGCGCGGCCACCGGTGAGCAGGGCGCGCTTGCCGGACAGGTCGGTCCGCTGCTCGCGCTTGGCGTGCGACATGGCGGCGCACCGGGGGCAGAGCCAGTGGTAGAACGCGTCGACGAGGGTGAAGTCCTCCTTGCAGATGTAGCAGCCGCGGGCGGTGATCAGCTCCCCCGCGAACGCACCCTGCGTCGTCGAGACCAACGGGATGCCGGCGGTCTCGTCGTCGATCCGCATGGGGCTGCCGGTGGCGGTCTTCGCGATGATGTCGAGGTCGTGCTGCAGCTTGGCCTGTCGGATCTCGGCCCGCCGCTGCTTCTTGATCAGCTTGTACATGTACGACGCGGCGCGCTTCATCGTGCGGACGTCGTCGTGCTCCGGATCGAGTCGCGGGATCTGCTTGAGGACCTTCAGCGCGATCGCGAGGTCATCCGGGTCGATCCGCTCGAGCGGTGCGTCAGCGTCAGGCACTGCCCGATTCTAGGCGGACGACGCCGAAGGCCGAGAACCCGCGAGAACACCTGAAAAAGGGTATCGGGCCGCGACCTCTGGGGGGGTCGGTCGCGGCCCGATGACATCCATCATTACACACCAGTCACACGACGCAACATCGGGGTCACGGCTCGTCCCAGAAAATCTTTTCCACCACCGATCGGGCCCGTCGGGTCGCTCGGAGGTAGTCGTTGACGAGCTCATCGGTGCGGTCGATCGGGTGCCCGAGGATGCACGCGACGGCCCTGCGCTCCAGGGGCGCGCGCGGGAATTGGTCCCCCGGTCTCCCCCTCGCGAGCACCACGGCGTTGCGGATCCGGCTCGCCAGTCGCCATGCGGTGGCCAGCCGCTCGGAGTCGGCGGCGTCCAGCAGACCTGCCTCGAGCGCGGCGTCGAGCGCGGCCAGGGTCCGGGTGGTGCGCAGGCCCGGAACGGCCGCGCCGTGCCGCAGCTGGAGCAGCTGGACGGTCCACTCGATGTCGGCCAGCGCACCGCTGCCGAGCTTGAGGTGGAGAGCCGCGTCGGCACCGCGCGGCAGCCGCTCGTCATCGACCCGCGCCTTGATCCGCCGGATCTCGCGGGTGTCGTCGGCCGAGAGTCCCGCCTCGGGGTAGCGCAGCGGATCGATCATCGTCCGGAACCGCTCGCGCACCCTCGCATCGCCGACGACCGGGTCGGCCCGCAGCAGCGCCTGCGCCTCCCACACGGCCGACCACTTGGCGTAGTAGGCGGCGTAGGAGTCGAGCGTGCGCACCAGCGCGCCCTGCCGACCCTCCGGCCGCAGGTCGGCGTCGACCACGAGCGCGGGCTCCGGTCCCGGGGCGGCGAGCGTGCGGCGTACCTCCTCGGCGACGGCCTTGGCGAAGCCCGCCGCGACATGGGCGTCGGCGCCCTCGAGCGGCTCGTGCACGAACATCACGTCGGCGTCCGAGCCGTAGGAGAGCTCGCCGCCGCCGTAGCGGCCCATCGCCACGATCGCGATGGCGGTGGGCGCGAAGTCGAGGCGTCGCACCTGCACGACCGACGCGATCGCGGCGTCGAGCGTGGCTGCCAGGGTCGCATCGGTCAGCGCGGTCAGGCCGCGCCCCACCTCGTCGACGTCGATCAGCCCCAGCGCGTCACCGGCCGCGATCCGCAGCAGCTCCCGACGACGTACGCCGCGCAGCGCGCGACTGGCCCGCTCGATGTCGGCCTGCCGGCCGGCGGTCGCGGACATCTCCTCGGCGAGCTGCTCGCGGCCGAGCGGGACGAGGTCCGAGCCCAGCAGGCGCACCCCCGCCGGCTCGCGCTCCAGGAGGTCGGTGCAGTAGCGCGAGGTCGAGAGCAGGTGGGCCAGCCGCTCGGCGACCTGGCCCTCGTCGCGCAGGGTGGTGAGGTACCAGGGAGTGGTGCCCAGCGCCTCGCTGATCCGGCGGAAGCCGAACAGCCCGCCGTCGGGGTCGGCGCCGTCGGCGAACCACTGCAGCATCGCCGGCAGCAGGGTCCGCTGGATCTGCGCGGTCCGGGTGACGCCGGTGGTGAGCAGCTCGAGGTGGCGCAGGGCGGCCTGCGGGTCGGCGTACCCCAGCGCCGCCAGGCGCTCGACGGCAGCGGTCGAGGAGAGCCTCGCCTCCCCCGACGAGATCTGCGCGACGGCGGTGAGCAGCGGACGGTAGAAGAGCTTCTGGTGCAGCCGGCTGACCTCGCGGCGCTGGCCCATCCAGACCTCCTCCAGGCGCTCGCCCGAGGACCGGAAGAAGCCCAGGCTGCGGCCGAGCCGGCGCAGCGACTCGGGGTCGCTGGGCAGGACGTGGGTCCGCTGCAGCCGGTGTAGCTGGATGCGGTGCTCGAGCTGACGCAGGAACGCATAGGCGCGGTGGAGGGCGGCACCGTCGTCGCGGCCGACGTACCCGCCCTCGCTCAACGCGTGCAGCGCCGAGAGCGTGGTCGGCTGGCGGATCGACTCGTCGGTGCGCCCGTGGACCAGCTGCAGCAGCTGCACCGCGAACTCCACGTCGCGCAGCCCGCCGACGCCGAGCTTGAGCTCCCGGTCGGCATCCTTGACCGGGATGTGGTCGACGACGCGACGACGCATCGCCCGGGCCGCGTCGACGAAGCCGTCGCGGTCGGCGGCCGACCACACCATCGGACGGGTCATCTCCACGAACTCACGTCCGAGCTCGAGGTCACCCGCCACCGGGCGGGCCTTGAGCAGCGCCTGGAACTCCCAGGTCTGCGCCCACTTCTCGTAGTAGCCGCGGTGGCTGGCGAGCGTCCGGCTCAGCGGGCCCGCCTTGCCCTCGGGCCGGAGGTTGGCGTCCACCGGCCAGATCGTGCCCTCGGCGGTGTGCTCGGAGCAGATCTGCATCATCTGCGCCGCCAGGCGGGTCGCCACCTGGACGTCGCCGTCGTGCACGAAGATCACGTCGACGTCGGAGACGTAGTTGAGCTCGTGACCGCCGCACTTGCCCATCGCGACCACCGCCAGACGGGTCCCGTCGGCGGCCTCCCCCAGCCGCTCACGGGCGATGGCGAGCGCCGCGTCGAGCGTGCCGGCGGCGAGGTCGGCCAGCTCGGCCGCCGCATCGTCGACGGCCAGGTCGTGGCTGAGGTCGCGGGCGGCGATCCGCAGCAGGTTGCGGCGGTACTCCACGCGCAGCGCGTCGGGATCGCGCGCGGCCATCAACCGCTCACGCAGGAGGTACGCCGGCGCCCGGGTGGTGCCGAGCGTCGGGTCGGCCAGCTCCCGCCAGTGCTCGGGGTGGGCGACCAGGTGGTCGGTCAGCGCGCTGCTCGCTCCGAGGACCGAGAGGAGCCGCATCGCGGTCCCCTCGTCGTCGACGACCTCCTCGACCATCCCCGCACCACTCACCTCGGCGAGCCGGGCCAGCCCGCCCAGAGCGGCGTCCGGGTCCGCCGTACGACCGAGGTAGGTCAGTGCCGGCTCGCCGTGGATGCCGAGCGCGTCCAGCCCCGCGCGCGCCCGCTCGACGTCCGCGAACCCGGCGCGGATCAGGTCGAGGCGTGAGGCGGAGCGGACCATGCCGGACCTCTGCTCAGAGGACCGAGAGCATCCGGTCGCGCTCGAAGGCCGTGACCTGGCCGCGGTACTCGTCCCACTCGGCGCGCTTGTTGCGCAGGAAGTAGTCGAAGACCTGCTCCCCCAGCGTCTCGGCCAGGAGCTCGGAGCTCTCGGCGACCTGGATCGCGTCGATCAGGTTCTTGGGCAGCGGGGTCAGGCCCAGGCTCCGGCGCTCGCGCTCCGAGAGCGCCCACACGTTGTCCTCGGCCTCGGGCGGGAGCTCGTAGCCCTCCTCGATGCCCTTCAGGCCGGCGGCCAGGATGACGGCGTACGCGAGGTAGGGGTTGGCGGCGCTGTCGATGGTCCGCAGCTCGATGCGCGCGGACTGGCCCTTGTTGGGCTTGTACATCGGCACCCGGACCATCGCCGAGCGGTTGTTGTGACCCCAGCAGACGTACGACGGCGCCTCGCCGCCGGTCATCATCCGCTTGTAGGAGTTGACCCACTGGTTGGTCACCACGCTGATCTCCCCCGCGTGGTGCAGGATCCCGGCGATGAACTTCCGCGCGGTCTGGGAGAGCTGGTACTCGGCGCCCGCCTCGTAGAAGGCGTTCTGGTCGCCCTCGAAGAGGCTGACGTGCGTGTGCATCCCGGAGCCCGGGTGGTCGGTGAACGGCTTGGGCATGAAGGTCGCCCACACACCCTGGCTCAGCGCGACCTCACGGATCACCGTGCGGAACGTCATGATGTTGTCGGCGGTGGTCAGCGCGTCGGCGTAGCGGAGGTCGATCTCCTGCTGGCCCGGACCGCCCTCGTGGTGGCTGAACTCGACCGAGATGCCCATCGCCTCGAGCATCGTGATCGCCTCGCGACGGAAGTCCGAGCCGTGTGAGTGGACGGTGTGGTCGAAGTATCCGCTGCGGTCGAGCGGGGTCGGCTTCTTGCCCTTCTCCGGCTCGTCCTTGAAGAGGTAGAACTCGATCTCGGGGTGGGTGTAGAAGGTGAAGCCCTGCTCGGCGGCCTTGGACAGCGTCCGCTTCAGCACGTTGCGCGGGTCGGCGTACGACGCCGAGCCGTCGGGCATCACGATGTCGCAGAACATGCGGGCGGTCGACGGACCCTCCACGCTGCGCCACGGGAGGATCTGGAACGTGCTCGGGTCGGGCAGCGCGAGCATGTCGGACTCCGACGTACGGGCGAAGCCCTCGATGGCCGAGCCGTCGAAGCCGATGCCCTCGCTGAAGGCGCCCTCGAGCTCGGCCGGCGCGACCGCGACGGACTTCAGGAAGCCCAGGACGTCGGTGAACCAGAGCCGGACGAACCGGACATCACGCTCTTCGAGTGCGCGGAGTACGAAGTCTTCCTGCTTGCCCATGCGGGCAGCCTAGTGGGCCGCTGTGACAGGACTATTTCGCAACCCTGATCACGGGTCTACCGTGAAGGAGGGACGTTCCTTCACAAAGGAACAACCCGCCGGAACAACAGAAAAAAGGAGGAACTCCCATGGCCACCACCCATGCCTGGGACAACCTGGTCCACGACATGCGCGACGAGGTCCACGACCTCGCCCACCTGCAGGAGCAGACCGCGCCCCGCCAGGCCTTCCTGGCGATGTGGGCGACCTTCGTCGTGCTGCCGCTTCTCTTCGGCATCGACAAGCTCGCCACGATCATGACGAACTCCTGGGACGGATACGTCGCCGTGTGGGCGAACAACTTCCTGCCCGGCAACGCCGCCGACGCCGTGATGTGGGTCGGCCTCGTGGAGATCGCCCTCGCCGTGGTCGTCCTGATCGCACCGCACGCCGGCGGTGACCTGCTCGGCGCGTTCTACGTGCTGCTCGCGATCAACCTCTTCGGCGTCGACCAGATGGCGCACCTCGCCGTCGGCATGCTCGCGCTGGCCGCCTGCTCGTTCGCCATGGCCCGGATGGCCCGGGGCGAGCACAAGCGAGAGGCCTGACCACCCTCGCTGGGTGGCTGGGCGGAGCGATTTCGCTCCGACCAGCCACCCAACTCCGCGGCCTGTGGAGGACGCGCGCACGATCTGTCCAGGTGTCACATCGTGGGTGCCATGCCGAACGACACCTGGCGAGCCTTCGCGCGCAACCAGGCCGGCCTGCTCACCCGGCATCAGCTTGCGCGCCTGGGAGTCGCGCGCTCGACGATCCGGCGGCGCGTCGCCCGCGGAGACTGGCAGACACTCGGGCCCAGCGTGGTCTCGACCAGCAGCGGACCGTCCAGCCGCGACCAGCTGTTGTGGCTTGGGGTGCTGACCGGCGGTCCGGGATGCGCGGTCGGCGAGATCACCGCGGCGGAGCAGTGGGGTCTCCAGCGCTGGGAACGCCCGACGATCATCGTCACCATCCCCCACGAACGGGCACGGCCCGGCCACACGCCGGGAGTCGAGTTCCGGCGCACCCGGCGATGCCTCGCCGACCAGATCGTCCGGCGTGAAGGACTTCCGCTGATCCCGGCTGGAGCCGGCCGTTCTCACCTGGGCGGCCCGGCAGAGCTCGGGCCGCACCGCCGAGGGGATCGTCGCAGCGTGCGTCCAACAACAGCTGACCTCGCCGAGCTCGTTGTCGGACTGGCTCGACCGACTCCACCCGCTGCCACAATCCGCGCGGCTGCGGGCAGCACTCGACGAGATCGCCGGGGGCGCGCAGTCCGTCGGCGAGCTCGACGTGCGCCGGTTGTGCAAGCGCTTCGGGCTGGCCCCACCCGCCCGGCAGGTACGTCGCCGCGACATGCACGGCCGCTGGCGATTCACCGACTGCGAATGGGTGCTGCCCGACGGACGCATCCTCGTGCTCGAGGTCGACGGCGCGTTCCACATGAACGTCGAGCAGTGGGAGGAGGACCTGGCCCGCCAGCGGGCTCTGTCGGACCCGCATCGGTTGGTCATCCGTTGCACGACCCGCGAGCTGCGCGACGTACCCGAGCGGGTCGCGCACGATCTGCGGCTGCTCGGAGTGCCAGCGGCTTGAGGTTGGGTGGCTGAGAGGAGCGAATTCGCTCCACTCAGCCACCCAACTCGCTCAGAAGGTGTGCTCGGGCGCGGGGAACTCGCCGCTGGCGACCTCGGCGGCGTACCGCTTCGCGCCGTCGAGGAGCGCAGCCCGCACGTCGGCGTACTTCTTGACGAAGCTCGGGACGCGGCCGCCGTTGAGGCCGAAGGCGTCCTGCCAGACGAGGACCTGGCCGTCGGTCTGGTTACCGGCGCCGATGCCGATGGTCGGGATGTGCAGCTCATCGGTCACCTGGGCGGCCACGTCGCCGGGGACCATCTCCATGACGACCGCGAACGCGCCGGCCTCCTGGACGGCGTGCGCGTCCTCGAGGAGCTTCTCGGCGCCGGCGCCGCGGCCCTGGACGCGGAAGCCGCCGAGCGTGTGCTCGGACTGCGGGGTGAAGCCGATGTGGGCACAGACGGGGATGCCGCCCTGCACCAGCTTGGCGATCGTCTCGGCCATCTCCACGCCGCCCTCGAGCTTGACGGCGGAGACGCCGGCCTCGCGCATGAGGCGCGCCGCGTTGAGGTAGGCCTGCTCGGGCGAGGCCTGGTAGGTGCCGAACGGCAGGTCGCCGACGACCAGCGCGCGGTGCGCGCCACGGGCCACGGCGGCCGCGAGCGGGATCAGCTCGTCGAGGCTGATCGCCACGGTCGAGCTGTAGCCGTAGACGGTGTTGGCGGCGGAGTCGCCGACCAGCAGGGTGTCGATGCCGGCCTCGTCGAAGATCTGCGCGCTGAAGACGTCGTACGCCGTCAGCATCGTGAACTTCTCGCCGCGCTCCTTCATCTCCCGCAGGTGATGGGTGCGCACGCGCTTGATGCTCGCGCCCGGCTTGCTCGGTGCGCCGGCGTACGGCGCCTGGGTCTCGCTCATGTCCTGCTCCCTCTTGCCTCGCGGCCCGCTGCGCGGGTCCACGGGTCGGTGTGAACAGTTGAACGCTAGTGCCGATGGTGGGCTCCGGCGAGGTGGCGCTGGTCACCCCGCCGGAGTCCGGTGAGGAAGACGGGTCAGGCGATGGCCTCGACGATGACGGCCGTGCCGTAGGCGCAGACCTCGATGCCGGTGCCGGCGAACTCGGTGGTCTCGAAGCGGAACGCGACGACGGCGTTGGCGCCCTTGTTCTGAGCCTCCTGGGCCAGGCGCGCGAGGGCCTCCTGGCGGCAGTCGTGGAGCAGCTGCGTGATGCCCTTGAGCTCGCCACCGGCGAGGGCCTTGAAGCTGGCGCCGATGTTGGAGCCGACGTTGCGGGACCGGACGGTGAGGCCGAAGGTCTCGCCGAAGGTGTGGGTGATGCGGGCGCCGGGGACGTCGTTGCTGGTCACGATGATCATGTTCCGCAGACTAGCCGCAGCCGGTGACCCATAAACTCGCTGACGTGGACTTCTTCTCGTCGTACGCGCAAGGGTTCGCCCGGGTCGCGGCGGTCACCCTCCCGGTCGCCGTCGCCGACCCCGCGACCAACGCGGCCCGCACCCTCGAGCAGGCGCGCCTGCTGCACGACGAGGGTGTCGCGGTCGCGGTCTTCCCCGAGCTGGGCCTGACCGGTTACGCCATCGACGACCTGTTCCTCCAGGACACCCTCCTCGACGCCGTCGAGGAGGCGTTGATCGAGCTGACCGTCGCGTCTGCCGACCTGATGCCGGTGCTGGTCGTCGGTGCTCCGCTCAAGTACGGCGACCGGGTGCACAACTGCGCGGTCGTCATCCACCGCGGCGAGGTGCTCGGCGTCGCGCCGAAGTCGTACCTGCCCACCTACCGCGAGTTCTACGAGGCGCGCTGGTTCGCCTCCGGCGGTCGCATCTTCGGCGACCACGAGATCGAGCTCAACGGTGCGTTGGTCCCGTTCGGCACCGACCTCATGTTCATCGCCGCCGACGTGCCCGGCCTGCGGCTGCACGTCGAGATCTGCGAGGACATGTGGGTGCCGATCCCGCCGAGCGCGGAGGCGGCCCTCGCCGGCGCCACGGTGCTGGCCAACCTCTCGGGCAGCCCGATCACCATCGCGCGCGCCGAGGACCGCAAGCTCCTGGCCCGCAGCGCGAGCGCGCGCTGCAACGCGGCGTACGTCTATGCGGCCGCCGGCCAGGGTGAGTCCACGACCGACCTGTCGTGGGACGGCCAGACGATGATCTACGAAATGGGCGACCTGCTCGCCGAGGGCGACCGCTTCCCCGAGGAGGCACGGCGCACGATCGCCGACGTCGACCTCGACCGGCTGGTCCAGGAACGCCGCCGCCAGGGCACGTTCGACGACAACCGGCGGGACCAGAAGATCGACGTCGAGGGCTTCCGCCGGATCCGGTTCACCCTCGACCCGCCGGCCGGGGACATCGGCCTGCGCCGCAAGGTCGCCCGCTTCCCGTTCGTCCCCGACGACCCGGCGCGGCTCGCCCAGGACTGCTACGAGGCCTACAACATCCAGGTCTCCGGCCTGGAGCAGCGGCTCACCGCCATCGGCCAGCCGAAGATCGTGATCGGCGTCAGCGGCGGCCTGGACTCCACGCACGCGCTGATCGTGGCGGCCAAGGCGATGGACCGGCTCGGCCGCCCGCGCAGCGACATCCACGCGTTCACCATGCCGGGCTTCGCGACCGGCGAGACCACCAAGGGCTACGCGACCGAGCTGGCGACCAAGCTCGGCTGCACCTTCGCCGAGCTCGACATCCGTCCGGCCGCCGAGCAGATGCTCAAGGACCTCGGGCACGCGTTCACCGACGGCCACCCGGTCTACGACATCACCTTCGAGAACGTCCAGGCCGGGCTGCGCACCGACTACCTCTTCCGGCTGGCCAACCACCGCGGCGGCATCGTGCTCGGCACCGGCGACCTGTCCGAGCTCGCGCTCGGCTGGTGCACGTACGGCGTGGGCGACCAGATGTCGCACTACAACGTCAACGCCGGCGTGCCGAAGACGCTGATCCAGCACCTGATCCGCTGGGTGATCAGCACCAACCAGCTCGACGACGTCGACGACGTGCTGAGCGCGATCCTCGCGCAGGAGATCACGCCCGAGCTGATCCCCGGGGGCGAGCAGAAGACCGAGGACTCGGTCGGCCCGTACGCGCTCCAGGACTTCAACCTCTACCACGTGCTCCGGCGCGGCTACCGGCCCAGCAAGATCGCCTTCCTGGCCCACCAGGCCTGGGGCGACGAGCAGGAGCTGGCCACCATCAAGCGGTGGCTCGAGGTGTTCGTACGCCGCTTCTTCTCCAGCCAGTTCAAGCGCTCGGCGCTGCCGAACGGACCCAAGGTCAGCCCCGGCGGGACGATGTCGCCGCGCGGTGACTGGCGGATGCCGTCCGACGCCAGCAACGCGGCCTGGCTGGCCGACCTGGAGAACGTCCCGGACTGACCCCACCTCCGCCGGTGAAGCAAATCGCTTCAGATTGACCAAATGAAGGTATGATCTTCATATGGCCCGGCTTTGCGCAACGCTGATCGGCGACGTCGTCGCGTCCCGCACCGCATCCGACCGCGCCGCGCTGCACGACGCGGTGGAAGCAGCCATCGCCGAGATCAACGCGACCTGCTCCCCCACCGTGGCGCTGCGGATCACCGTCGGCGACGAGTACCAGGGCTGCTTCGCGACCGTCGGCCTCGCCGCGCGTGCCACGCTCCGGCTCCGCCTGGCGCTGGCCCCCGGGTTCGAGGTACGCCACGGCATCGGGTGGGGCACGGTGCGGACCCTGGCCGAGGAGCCGCGGGTCGAGGACGGCCCGGGATGGTGGGTGGCGCGCGAGGCGATCGAGCACGTCGCCCACGCACAGACCCGCGCAGCGTCGCGCACGCTGCGCACGGCGTACCGCCGCGACGGCGAGGACGGCCCCGACCCCGACCTGGTCAACGCGGTGCTGGTGGGACGCGACGAGCTGCTCGCCGGCACGGACGAGCGATCAGTGTCGGTGCTGTCGGGGATGCTGGAGGACATGAGCCAGCAGGAGATCGCGCAGCGCCTCGGGGTGAGCGCGTCCGCGGTCTCCCAGCGGGTACGCCGCGACGGGCTGGCCGCGCTCGTGACGATGGACCGGCTGCTGGGCGGGTCGCGATGACCTGGCTGGCGCTCCTGCTGATCGGCCTCGGCCTGGCCGACCTCGCTCACGCCATGCGGCCCGTGCGCCACGTACCGGAGGGCGTCGCCGCTGCCGCGACCGTGGTGATCGGCCTGCTCGCCGGGCTCACCGACGGTCGCGACCTCGCGGCCCTCGGCGTCCTGGCCCTGCTCACCTTCGGCTGGGGACCGGCGGTGCGGTTCGGCTTCGGCCGCGACCTGGCAGCGCTTCCCCTCACCTACCTGACGGCGGCCGTCACGCTCGCGATCGCGACATCGCCACTGGCGGGAACCGCCGACGGCCCACTGGCCGACTGGCTGCGCGCGACTCCCCTGCCGTTGCTCGACCATGCGAGCGCCGACCGGATGCTGTTGATCCTCGGCGCCGTGCTGGTCCAGGGCTCGACCGGCAACGTGCTGGTGCGCCTGGTCCTGCTGGCGACGCACACCGTGAACCCCGCGCACGCGGTCGCCCGCGAGCCCGGCCCTGCCCTCAAGGGCGGCCGGCTGCTCGGCCCGATGGAGCGACTGGTCATCCTCGGGCTGGGCCTGGCCGGCGACTACACGGCGGCCGGCCTGGTCGTCGCTGCCAAGGGCCTGCTGCGCTTCCCCGAGCTGCAGGCGGCCCGTGACCGGACGTCGGGGCCGTCCATCGCTGCGGTGACCGAGTACTTCCTCGTCGGCAGCTTCGTCTCCTGGCTGGTCGCGCTGACCTGCCTGGTCCTCGTCGGTCACTGAGACACAGAACGGGCCCGGAGCATCGCTCCGGGCCCGTTCGCGATCAGGCGATCAGGTGATCAGCCGTTGAACTTCTCGGTGATGTTGGTGCCGTTCGACTTCAGCAGCGACGTGAGACCGCCGAGGGAGCCGAAGATGCCGGTGATGCTGCCGAGGTCTCCGTGCAGGATCTTCGACTTCAGGTTGCTCAGGGAGTCCGAGAGCGCCGCAAGCTTCGAGCCGATGAGCGGGCAGAGCTTGGACGACGCCTTGACGTTGTCCACCGCGTTGCCCAACAGGTGGTAGGTCAGCGCAGCCGCCGCGCCGGCCTTGATCCGCTTGAGGGTGTGGCCCTTGGCGTCACTGCTGAGCTGGCCGGCCTTGTACGGGTTGTAGATCCAGTGGTGGAAGGTGCCCGCCGCGAGTCCCATGTCCGCGACGAAGCGGGTGGTGGCGAACGCCTTGGTGTTGTCGCTCGGGCAGGAGAAGCCGGCGGCCGTGTTCGTCGGCGCCGCCTCCTTGCCACAAGCGGTGACGGTGAAGGCCAGCATGAGCGCGGCCAGGATGAGCGCGATACGACGCATTGGTAGTTCCCCCTGAGAGCTGTGGGTTCCCACCCCGAGTTGGGCGGCGGGACGACGCTAGCGCATCTGAATCACGGACGGTTGCGTCCAAGATCGTCGTGCGCCTGCACCCACTCCTCGGCGACGACGGCCGATCCGAGCGACAGCTCGCCGGCCAGGACGGTCGCCGCGATGATCTCCGCGAGCTTGTGGACCTTGCCCGCGCCGTAGCAGTCCATCAGCTCCAGGCACTCGCGCTGGGTGGCCAGCCCGGTGCCTCCGCCGTACGTCGCGATGATCAGCGCGGGCAGCGTCACCGAGGCGTAGAAGTCGCCGTTGGGCAGCAGCTCGGAGAAGCCGTAGAGCGCCGAGGACTCGGCCACGTTGGCCACGTCCTGGCCGGTCGCGATGAACATCGCGGTGATGCCGTTGGCGGAGTGGTTGCCGTTGTTGTTGGTGACGCTCATGATCGAGCCGAGCTGGCCGCGCATGCGGGCGGCGTACAGTTTCTCGGTGGAGACGTGCATCTGCTCCTGGACGAGGTCCTTGGGCAGGGTGATCTCGGCGACGACCCGCTTGCCGCGGGTGTGCAGCATGTTCACGACCGAGGTCTTCTTGTCGGTGGCGAACTGGCCCTCGAGCAGGAAGTGCAACGGCTCGGGGTAGTTCTGCTTGATCCAGGCGCAGGCCGCGAACGTCGCCTTGCCGGTCATGTTCTGCCCGGCCGCGTCGCCGGTGGAGTAGTTGAAGCGCGTGTAGAGCAGCTTGGAGACCGAGAACTGCTGGATCTCCAGCAGCCTGCCCGAGCTCGTGGTCGTCTCGGCGGCGGCCTTGACGTCCTCGAAGTGCTCGTCGAGCCACGCACCGAACGCCCGCGCCTGGCGCGCGTCGTCGAAGCTGAACACGGGCGCGCGCTGCATCTTGTCGTCGAGCACGGTGGTGGTGATGCCCCCGGCCTCGCGGCAGAGCTTCATACCGCGGTTGTACGACGCCACGAGCGTCCCCTCGGTCGTGGCCAGCGGCACGAAGAACTCACCGTTGGCGTGCTCGCCGTTGACCTGCAGCGGACCGGCCAGGCCGATCGGGACCTGGGCGACGCCGAAGAAGCTCTCGATGTTGCCGGGCAGCGTGCCCGGGTCGAGGCTGAAGTGGCCGACGTTGGCCAGCTCGCTCCCGCGCCGCTCGGCCGCGAAGGCCTGCCGCTCCTTGATGATCCGCTCGGAGTAGTCGTCCGCAGGGTCGCGGGGCACGCGCAGGTCGCTCATGGGGGCGAGTCTGGCATCTCCCCCGCGGCGACCGCAGGGGTCTCGGCCGTCCGGCCACGACGGCGGGCCGGACGAGCAGAGGGGCGGCGGAGACGCGTCGACGGACGACTGTGGGGGCGCCGTCGGGTGCCGGACGCCTCCGCCGCACCACGCAGCCAGTGAAGCGCCCCCGCCCGTGCGACCGCAGGCGAACTCGGAGAATTTTGCCGAACGCGGGATGAGAGGATGCCGCCCGTGGCGGAGTTGCGTTTCTACACAGGTGCGATGGACTCCGGTAAGTCGACGCTGGCGCTGCAGACCAACCACAACCACGCCGCCAACGGTCGCCTCGGCCGGATCTTCACCACCCACGACCGCTCGGGCCGGGCCAAGGTCTCCTCCCGGCTCGGTCTGACGCACGACGCGATCGAGGTCGGCGCCGACTTCGACTTCTGGCGCTACGTCGTCGAGGCGTTGACCGCCGGCGGCCGGATCGACTACCTGATCTGCGACGAGGCCCAGTTCTACACCGCCGCGCAGATCGACCAGCTCGCCAAGGTCGTCGACGAGCTGCAGATCGACGTGTTCTGCTTCGGCATCCTCACCGACTTCCGCACGCGCCTCTTCGAGGGCTCGGCTCGCCTGGTCGAGCTCGCCGACTCGACCCAGGTCCTCCAGGTCGAGGCGCTGTGCTGGTGCGGCAAGCGCGCCACCCACCAGGCCCGGATCGAGGACGGCGTGATGATCACCGAGGGCGAGGTCATCGTCGTCGGCGACACCGAGGAGCAGCCCGCTGCCGGCACCGTGACCTACGAGGTCCTCTGCCGCCAGCACCACCGCCGTCAACTCACCGCCGACCGTGCCCGCGCCGTCTCGCTGACCGCCGATCCGCTGCCGTTCACCTGAGGACCCGTCGTACCTGACCTTTTGGCCCCATTTCGCCCGAAAACAGGGCCAGAACATCAGGTACGACGGGCCTGTCAGTCGACCAGGATCGGGATCAGCATCTCGGCGGGCGTGAGGGAGCCGTGCATGCCGATCAGCTTCGCCTCGTAGGGGAACGCGTCGGTCGACATGACCGCGAAGCTTCCGTGACAGGCGACGACCACGTCGCCGATGCGCGGCGCGACGGCCTCGGCCACGGGGCCGAACCAACTGCGCGCGACCGCTTCGGCCCGGGTCAGCACGGTGGCGCGGGAGCCGACCAGCTCGCGCCAGGTCGCCACGACGTCCGGGACAGCGCCGGGAGCGCAGTAGAGGTGGCGGAAGCGCGCCTCTCCCCCGACCAGCGTGACGCCCGAGCGCAGCCGATCGTCGGCGGCGATGTCGACCCGGTTCTGCGACGGTACGTCGACCATCCCGTGGTCGGCGACGACCAGCAACCGCCGGTCCGAGGGCAGCGCCTCGCGCAGCTGCTCGGCCTCGCTGTCGATCGACCCCAGCTGCTGCAGCCACTCCTGCGAGGCGACGCCCCAGCGGTGACCGGTCCAGTCGAGGTCGGAGTCGTAGACGTAGGTGAGCGAGGGACGGTGCGCGGAGGCCGCCTGCACGGCCGCGATCCGCTCGCCGATCTTGTCGACACCGACGTACGTCGCCCCGCGCTGCGCGGCGATGGTCAGGCCCGAGCCCTGGAACTCACGCTTGTTGACCACGCTCGCCGTCACGCCCATCGCCTGCAGGCGCCCGAACGCCGTCTCGTGGGGCTGCCACTTGACCGGGTCGAGGTCCGGGACGTCCCACTGCAGCGCGTTGAGCAGGTCGTTGGTGCCGGGCACACGGGTCGTGAACCCGATCAGCCCGTGCGCGCCGGGGGTGAGCCCAGTGCTGAACGAGGTGAGCGAGGTCGAGGTCGTCGACGGGACCCCGGCGGTCGCCGGCTCCTCGTCGAGCAGGGACGACAGGTAGGGCGCGATGTAGGAGTAGCGGCGCAGCTGCTCGGCCCCCAGGCCGTCGATGAGGAAGACGACGTACGCCGCGGCGTCGGGCAGCTCGAGGCCCGTCGGGACCCGGTCGAACGGGTTGCCCAGCGCTCGGGCGACGGCCGGGAGGACGTCGCTCAGCGAGCGGTCGCCGTACGCCGGCTCGCGGAACTTCTCCGCCACTCAGCGGCCTCGGGTGAGGGCGGACAGGTGGCCGGCGAAGGTGAGCAGGCCCTTGACGGCGTCGCGGCCGTCGGCCGCCGCGGAGACCCGCAGCGAGAAGTCGTCGGAGGCCAGGACACCGGTGTAGCCGTGGTCGGCGTCGCACTGCGGGTCGTTGCACGCGGCCGGCTCGAGGTCGAGCCGGCTCACCCCGCCCCACCCGATCGTCATCACGGCCTCGGCCGCGGGCGCCGGGCCCTTGGTCGGGTTGGTGACCATCCGGGTGACGACCACGGAGGCCACCGACGACAACGTCACGGCCTCGGTCGAGGTCGAGGTGTAGGGCTCGGGCAGCAGATCGTCGCCGGCGTGCTCGTCGGTGTGGCAGAGAATCAGGCGCGTGGGCGTCAGGACCACGACGGTCTGGTGCCGGCGTACCTCGTCACGCTCGAAGGTCGGCTCGTGGTGCACGTAGTAGGAGACGACCTCCTCGCCACCCACGGCGTCGGAGACGGCGTCCGCGACCACCTCGGGGTAGTAGCCGGTGCGGTCGAGCGCCTTGCGCAGATCCATGGATGGATCTTCGCACCTACTCCGCGATGGTCGTGATCAGGTCGGGCATCCGGCGTACGGCGGAGTCCGGCCGGGGGTCCTTGATCAGCGCGACGCGGGCGCGGGCGGTGAGCACCGCAGCGGACCGGGCGCCGGCGAGCACCATCGAGAGCTCGAGCGAGACGACCTCGGGCAGGTCGTTCTGGAGGGCGGCCACCTTGGCGATGAGCTCCTCGACCGCCCCGATGTCGACCGCCTCGGATCCGCGGTAGCCGAACAGCAGCGGCGCGGTCTTCGGCTCGCGCACCATCGCGGCCACGGCGCGCTGGTCGAGCGGCGGGATGCGGTAGGACCAGTCGCCGAGCAGCTCGATCACCGGACCGCCGACGCCGAAGGACACGACGGGCCCGAAGAGCGGGTCCTCGAACGACCGGATCGCGAGCGGTACGCCGGGCGCGGCCGTCGCCTGCACCACGAAGCCCGCCCGGTCGGCGTCCTCGACGACCCGGGTGAGCGAGCGCCAGGCGTCCTTCATCTCCGCCGAGGAGGTGATGTTGCGGTAGATGTGCCGCTGGTCGGGCCGCTCGCGCAGCGACGCCTCGGTCGCCTTGAGCACGACGTCGCCGCCCAGCTGCTCGGCGGCGTCCGCTGCCTGCTTGAGGTCGGCGACCGGGATCGCGGGCCACAGCTCGATGCCGTACGCCGCGAGGAGGTCGGTGACCTGCGCGTCGGTGAGGTCGATGCCCGCCGCCGCCTGCGCGCGGTCGGCGTCGAGCAGGATCCGCTGGACCGCGTTGCGGGCGCGCGCGGGGCTGATGCCGTCGGGAACGGCGGGCTCGCCGTCCGGCGTACGGACCCACACGGCGTACTCGACGACGCGCGCGAGCGCGCGGACGGCGGCCTCGACGGCGGGGTAGGACGGGACCGAACCGCGACCGGCGGACGAGCCGGCGACGTCGGGGACGCGCAGCAGCTCGGGGATGCCCTCGGCACCGAGGAACGAGGAGACCAGCGGCTTGTCGGACTGCTCCCCCACGGCCGCGAGCACGTTGGCGACCTCCTCGCCGGAGACGTCGAGCGGCGGGATGTAGACCGCGACCACCGAGTCGACGTCGGGGTCGTCGATGGCGGCGTCGAGGGCGTCCTCGAAGTCCTCGGCGGTGGCGTCCGCGCCGAGGGCGACCGAACGGTTGACGACGAGGCCGACGGACGCAGCGGCATCGGCCGCCAGGAGACCCAGCGCGTCCGAGTTGCCGACCACGGCCACGCGGCGACCGCGCGGCAGCGGCTGGTGGGCGAGCAGCTGGGCGACGTCGAACATGTCGTCCAGGGTGTCGACCTGGATCACGCCCGCCTGGCGGAACATGGCGTCGACGGCACCCTGCGGCGCGCCGATCCTGCGCACCGCATGGCCCATCGGCACACCCTGCGTCGTACGGCCCGAGCGGACCGCGACGATCGGCTTGCGCTTGGAGACGCGGCGGGCGATGCGGGAGAACTTGCGCGGGTTACCGATCGACTCGAGGTACATCATCACGACCTCGGTGGAGTCGTCCTCCTCCCAGTACTGCAGGAGGTCGTTGCCGGAGACGTCGGCGCGGTTGCCCGCGCTGACGAAGGTCGAGATGCCCAGGCCCCGGCCGCGGACCTTCTCCAGGATCGCCGAGCCCAGGGCACCGGACTGGCAGAAGAAGCCCGCACGACCCCGTGCCGGCATGACCGACGAGAGGGAGGCGTTGGCCTGGACCCGCGGGTCGGTGTTGATGATGCCCAGGCAGTTGGGGCCGATCAGCCGCAGGCCGTAGGAGCGTGAGAGCCCGACCAGGTGCCGCTGGCGCTTGCGGCCCTCCTCGCCGGCCTCGGCGAAGCCCGAGGAGATGACGATCAGGCCGTGCACGCCCTTGGCAGCGCAGTCGAGCACGACGTCGGTCACCGCGTCGGCCGGGACGGCCACGATCGCGACGTCGACGTCGTCGGGGATGTCCTGGACGCTCTTGTACGCCGGCATGCCCGACACCGCGCGGGCGCTCGGGTTGACGACGTACACACGGCCGGCGAAGTCGGCGGTGACCAGGTTGCGCACCAGGACCTGGCCGATGGTCTCCTGGCGGCGGGAGGCACCGATGATGGCGACCGAGCGCGGGTTGAAGAAGCGGTGGATCGAGGCGGCCTCGGCGGTGTGCTCGCGGGAGCGCATCAGCCCGACGGCGGTGTCGGTCGGGTCGATCGGGAACTCGAGGGTGATCACGCCGTCGGCGTAGCCGCTGGCGACGCGGTAGCCGGCCTCGCGGAAGATCTGGATCATCCGGTGGTTGTCGGGCAGCACCTCGGCGATGAACCGCTCGACGCCGCGCTCGCGGCCGGCACCGGCGAGGTGCTCGAGCAGGAGCTGGGCGATGCCGCGGCCCTGGTGCTGGTCCTCGACCAGGAACGCGACCTCGGCCTCGCTGCCGTGGCGGCCGTCGGCGGTCTCCACGACGTCGTAGCGGCCGACCGCGATCATCCGGCCCTGCAGGATGATGACGAGCGCGACCCGCTGGTCGTGGTCGACGTGGGTGAACCGGCGTACGTCGCGCTCGGAGAGGCGCGGCATCGGCGAGAAGAACCGGTAGTACTTCGACTCGTCGGAGACCCGTGCGTAGAACTCCACGAGGAGCTTCTCGTCGTCGGCGTGCATGGGCCGGATGTGCGCCGTACGGCCGTCCCGCAGGAGCACGTCGGCCTCCCAGTGCTCGGGAGGCGCCACGATCTCAGCGGTCGGGGGCACTTCCGAGGACGTCACGTGCGAAATCTATCCACGTCGTACGCGATACCGAAGGTGCGTCACCCGATCACCGGCGATGACGACGTCCGGGTCCTCCAGCATCACCTGCTCCTCGAGCGCCCCGAAGAACCGCTTCCCGCGCCCAAGGACGACGGGTACGACGTCCATGGCGACCTCGTCGACCAGCCCGAGCGCGAGTGCCTGGCCGCCGACATCGCCCGCGGTGAGCGCGACCGCACGGTCCCCCGCACGCGCGCGTGCCTCGGCGATCGTCTCCGCCACCGAGGTGAAGAAGGGGACGTCCGCCTCCGGGTGCCAGCCGTCGGGCTTGGGCCGGTGCGAGACCACGAGCAGGTGGTCCCCGGCCGGTGGCTTGGCGTCCCAGCCGTTGGTGAGGTCGAACAGGTGCCGGCCCATCACGGTCGCGCCGATGGAGGACCACATCGCGCCGACGTACTCACTCGACGCCGCGGAGATCCGGAACGGGCCGCGGGAGTCGCCCGCGTCGTCGAGGATCGGCCGGTCGCCGTTGAAGTACCAGTCGAACAGCGGCCCCACGTCGTCGTGCTCGTCGGCGATGAAGCCGTCGACCGACACCACCGCGTGCATCAGGACCTGGGCCGAACCGGTGCTCATCGGTCCATGATCACCCCACCCCGGCGGCGCGCCGCGTGTCGCAGCGTCGGCACCGACCGGAAGAATGACCGGTTATGGCACGTCGTACGACCAAGGCAGAGCCCGAGGACTTCGAGGAGCGCATCCTCGACACCAACATCAAGGACGAGATGCAGTCGTCCTTCTTGGAGTACGCCTACTCCGTCATCTACTCCCGTGCCCTGCCCGACGCCCGCGACGGCCTCAAGCCGGTCCAGCGCCGCATCCTCTACACGATGAACGACATGAACCTGCGGCCCGACCGTGGTCACGTCAAGTGCGCCCGCGTCGTCGGTGAGGTGATGGGTCGCCTGCACCCGCACGGCGACGGTGCGATCTACGACGCCCTCGCCCGTACGGCGCAGGCGTGGTCGCTGCGGCTCCCGTTCATCGACGGCCACGGCAACTTCGGCTCGCCGGACGACCCGCCCGCCGCGATGCGATACACCGAGTGCCGGATGGCGCCGCCGGCGATGGCGATGACGGAGTCGATCGACGAGGAGACCGTCGACTTCAAGCCCAACTACGACAGCCGCGAGCTCGAGCCGACCGTCCTGCCGTCCGCCATCCCCAACCTGGTGGTCAACGGCACCACCGGCATCGCGGTCGGCATGGCCACCAACATGGCGCCGCACAACCTGGTGGAGGTGGTGCAGGCGCTGCGCCACCTGATCCAGCACCCGAACACCGACACCGAGGGCCTGATGCGGTTCATCCCGGGCCCCGACCTGCCGACCGGCGGCAAGATCGTCGGCCTGGACGGCATCCGCGATGCCTACGAGACCGGCCGCGGGTCGTTCAAGATGCGCGCCACCGCACGCATCGAGACGATCGGCCGGCGCAAGGGCATCGTCGTCACGGAGCTCCCGTACGGCGTCGGCACCGAACGGGTCCGGGAGGCGATCAAGAAGCTGGTCCTGGCCAAGAAGCTCCAGGGCATCGCCGACGTCGTGGAGCTCACCGACCACGTCCACGGCCTGCGCCTGGTCATCGAGGTCAAGAACGGCTTCGTCCCCGAGGCGATCCTCGAGCAGCTCTACCGCCAGACGCCGCTCGAGGACTCCTTCGGCATCAACAACGTCGCGCTCGTCGAGGGCCAGCCCCGCACGCTCGGCCTGCGCGAGCTGCTGATGGTGTTCCTCGAGCACCGCTACGACGTCGTACGCCGCCGCAGCCAGTTCCGCCGCAACAAGAAGGCCGAGCGCCTCCACCTGGTCGACGGCCTGCTGATCGCGCTGCTCGACATCGACGAGGTCATCCAGGTCATCCGGACCTCCGACGACTCCGCGGCGGCGAAGGAGCGACTCATGTCGGTCTTCGACCTGAGCGTGCCGCAGGCCGACTACATCCTCGAGATGCAGCTCCGCCGGCTCACCCGCTTCTCCCGCATCGAGCTGGAGAAGGAGCAGGAGGCGCTGCGCAAGGAGATCGAGGAGCTCGACGCGATCCTCGCCGACGAGAGCCTGCTCAAGAAGGTCGTCTCCTCGGAGCTCGCCGACGTCGCCAAGACCTACGGCACCCCGCGCCGCACCGTGCTGCTCGAGTCCGCCGGCACCGCCGCCGTCACCGCGGCCACCGCCTCCCTCGAGGTGGCCGACGACCCCTGCATCGCGCTGCTGTCCTCGACCGGCCTGCTGGCCCGCACGATGAGCGCCGAGGAGATCGGCACGGGCGGTCCGCGCGCCAACCACGACGTCATCGTCTCCGCGGTCCGCACCACCGCGCGCGCCGATGTCGGCGTGATCACCTCGGCCGGCCGCCTGCTCCGGCTCGCCGTGCTCGACCTGCCCGCCATCCCACCCAGCGCCAACGAGCCCAACCTCCAGGGCGGCCTGCCGCTCTCCGAGGTGCTCTCGCTCGCCGCCGGCGAGCGCGCCCTCGCGCTGACCACCTTGGACACCGAGGGTCCCGGCCTGGCGCTCGGCACCAAGCAGGGTGTCGTCAAGCGGGTCAACCCGGAGGTCCTCAGCCGCGACGAGTGGGACGTGATCGGCCTCAAGGACGGCGACGAGGTCGTCGGCGCGATCCAGCTGGCCACCGGCGAGGAGGAGCTCTGCTTCGTCACGACCGACGCGCAGCTGCTGCACTTCCCGTCCGGCAACGTGCGCCCCCAGGGCCGCAGCGGCGGTGGCATGTCCGGCGTACGTCTCGCGGAGCGGCAGGGCGTCGTCTGGTTCGGCGCCCTCGACCTCAAGGCCGCCGACGGCGTCGTGCTGGTGACGGCATCCGGCTCGTCGACCGCGCTCCCCGGCACCGAGGTCGGCGCCGTCAAGGTCACCGACTTCTGGGAGTACCCCGCCAAGGGACGCGCGACCGGCGGCGTACGTTGCCACCGCTTCCTCAAGGGCGAGGACGCGCTGGTCTTCGCCTGGGCCGGTCCGCTCCCGGCCCGTGCAGCCGCCCAGAGCGGCGCCCCGATCGACCTGCCGGAGGCGACCGGCAAGCGCGACGGGTCCGGCGTACCAGGTGCTCAGGCGATCGCTGCCTGCAGCGGTCCCCTGACGGCGCTGGTGACCGTAGGGTGAGCGCCATGAAGCTCGCTCTCGCCCCTGTCGCGATCGCTGCGTCCTTGACCTTCGCGCTGACGGGGTGCGGCTCCGGGGGTGGCGACAAGTTGCCGCCCGCCGACGCCATGGCAGCCGCCAAGGCCAAGCTCGACAACACCAGCGGCGTCGAGGTCTCCCTGAGCACCCCCGACGACCCGGGCGGCGACTACCTCAAGGCCGCGGACGGCACCATCGTCGCCGACCCGCCCTCCTTCGACGGCACGGTCGCAGGGCGCGTGAGCGGCTTCCCGGCGAGCAGCATCCACGTGATCTCCGTCGACGGCACGCTCTGGATCGACGCGCCCCTGATCGGCTGGACCGACCAGTACCAGCCCAAGGACCTCTGCGCGCCCGACCCGGCCACGCTGCTCGACCCGTCCTCGGGCGTCTCGGCGCTGCTCACCGCGGCGACCGGGCTCAAGGCCGGCACGTCCGAGCGCGACACCGACGACGCCTCGGTCGTGGTCACCCCCTACTCCGGCACCACGCCCGGTGACGCGATCCGCAAGGTGCTCCCCTGCGCCAGCGGCGACTCCTTCGACACGACGTACACCGTCACCGACGACGGAGCGCTGCGCAGCGCCGAGCTCACCGGCAAGTTCTTCCCCGACGCCGGCCCGGTGACGTACACGATCTCCGTCACCAAGTACGACGTCACCAAGGACATCAAGGCCCCGAAGTAGTGGGCGCCGTGAGGCCCGTGCTGGCGATCGCGGCCATCGCGGTCGCGTTCGCCGCGATCGACACCTACGTCGTCGTCCTGGCCCTGCCCGACATGATGAGCGGCGTCGGCCTCTCGGTCGAGCAGCTCCAGCGCGCCGCCCCGATCGTCTCCGGCTTCCTGCTGGGGTACGTCGCGATCCTCCCGCTCATCGGCCGCATCGCCGACCTGCGCGGCCCCGTGCCGGTGCTGGTCGCCTCGCTGGTCGTCTTCGCGCTCGGCTCGCTGCTGACCGCCATCTCCTCCGACCTGACCTCGCTCGTCGTCGGCCGCTTCCTCCAGGGCGTGGGCGGTGGCGGCCTGGTGCCCGCGACGCTGGCGATGGTCGCCGCGCTCTACCCGCCCGAGAGCCGCGGACTCCCCCTCGGCCTGGTCTCCGCGGTCCAGGAGATCGGCTCGGTCCTGGGCCCCCTGTACGGCGCCCTGGTCCTCGCCGCCGGCCCGTGGCGGCTGATCTTCGGGATCAACCTGGTCGTGGGGTTGGTCCTGGCAGGCGTCCTGCGCATGGTCGGTTTCGATACGTCCTCGCCTAGCGGCTCGGACTACTCAACCAGCGACCGGCGGCGCCGCCGCCCCGACCTCGTCGGCGTGGTCCTCGCAGCGATCGCGCTCGGCGCGACCTTCCTGGTCTACGTCCAGGTCGACCAGATCAAGCGCGACCTGACCTGGGGTCAGATCTTCATCCCGTACGCCGACCACGGCAGCGCCTGGCTGACCCCCATCGGCAGCGTGGCGATGGGTGGAGCGGTGCTGTTCGTGGCGTGGTGCCTGGTCGCGAGGCGACCGCTGGTGGACCTGCGCGCGTGGGGCACGAACCTGCGCGACGCCGACCTGCGTGGCGCGCTGCTGCTGGCGATCGCACTCGCCGGGATCGTGCTGGCGTTCGCGACCGCGGACCCGAAGGTCGCGGTGTTCGCCCCGCAGGGCTGGTGGTACCTCCTCGGCAGCGCCGTGGCCGGCGTGCTCCTCGTGCTGCACCTGCGGACCGCGAAGGCACCGATCATCCCGCGCGGCGCCCTGCGCCGGACGCCGGCGTGGGGCTCGCTGGTCGTCAGCTTCCTGGTCGGGTTCGCCCTGATCGCGGCGCTCGTCGACATCCCGCTCTTCGCCCGCACGACCGTCTATCCCGACTCCCAGCTCAAGGCCGCCCTGGTGCTGCTGGCGTTCCTGGTCGGCGTACCCGTCGGTGCGGTCGCCGGCGGCTGGCTGCTGCGCCACCTCGGTCCCGGCCCGATCACGGCGATCGGCATGCTGCTGGCGGCTGACTCGTTCTTCTGGATGTCGAGCTGGGGCATGACCACGCTCGCACACCACTGGACCGTGGTCCCGCTGTTCCTCGGCGGCCTCGGCTTCGGCCTCGCCCTCGCGCCCGTCAACGCCGCGATGCTGGTCAGCACGCCGGACGACACGCACGGTCTCGCCTCGGCGCTGGTCGTCGTGGCACGGATGATCGGCATGCTGGTCGGTATCTCGGCGCTGACCACGATCGGCCTGCGCCGCCTGTACGCCGCCCGCGACGCCCACCCGTCCTGGGACCTCGATCGGCTCGGCATCCTCCAGGAGCACGCGGTGTTCCTCGGCGCCGGCGTCGTCGCGCTGACCGCCGGCGCGGTGGCGCTACCCCTTCTGCGGGCGAAGCATGCACGTGGCGTGGATCTCGCCGAGTCCCTGCTGACCGGCGGGTGAATGATCGATAACCTCACCCCCATGGGTGACTTCGACGACCTCCTCGAGGCCAACAAGGCCTTCGCCGGCGACTTCCAGCTCGGCGGCTTCGACGGCATCGCACGCGCCGGCGTGGCGATCGTGACCTGCATGGACTCCCGCATCGACCCGCTCGGCGTGGTCGGCCTCAACGCGGGTGACGCCAAGATCCTGCGCAACCCCGGCGGTCGGGTCGACGACCTGACGCTCGATGCGCTGGTGATCTCGGTGCACATGCTCAACGTCAGCCGGATCATGGTCATCCCGCACACCCGCTGCGCGGTGGCGAGCAACCCCGAGTCGGTCCTGCGCGAGAAGCTCGACGCCTCCACGGGCCAGGACACCTCCTGGCTGACCCTGCCGATCACCGACGGCCAGGACGCCGCACTGGTCCGCGACGTGCAGCGCGTCAAGGCGCACCCGCTCATCCCCGACACGGTCTCCGTCGGTGGCTTCGTCTACGACGTCGACTCGGGCCTGCTGAGCCAGAAGGTCTGACTCGGGTTCCGCGTCTCTGGGCGTGCTGACGGTCGTCCGTCAGCCTCGCCCGGGATCGTCGGGGAGCAGGGCCCGCAGCCGCGCATCGACGAGCACGTCGGCCCGGGAGTCCAGCCAGCCACCGAGAGCGGCGAGGTCCCCGACGCCCGACAGCTCGGCGACCAGACCGGTGGTCGCGCCGACCGGGTCCGAGGTGACGTCGACGTCGACCAGCAGCGGGCAGTCGACAGCGCCGCCGTCCGGCTCGGGCGGGAGCGACGCCGTCCAGCAGCCGACCTCGAGCACCAGCCGCTGACGCGCGCCGGCGCCCGAGACCCGCGAGTCGACGTACCAGCACAGCTCGCCGACCTGGAGGCGCAGGTGACCACGCCGCGCCTTCGCTCCGGCGCCCTTGAGCACCCTGGCGACAGCGGCGCGGTCCGCGACAGCGCTCATCAGGCGTCCAGCGCCGCCATGTCGATCTCGTAGGCGCCCTGGACCAGGAACTCCTTGCGAGGTGCCACGTCCGAGCCCATCAACAGCTCGAAGACCTCGGCGGCGTCGGCCGCGTCGTCGACGGTGAGCCGGCGCAGGGTGCGGTGGCGCGGGTCCATCGTGGTCTCACGGAGCTGCGCGGCATCCATCTCGCCCAGGCCCTTGTACCGCTGGACGGGGTCCTTCCACCGCACGTTCTTCTTGCGCAGCTCGGCGAGCTTGCGCTGCAGCTCGTCGTCGGAATAGGTGTAGATGTACTTCTCCTGCCCCTTCTTGGGGTTGGAGACCTCGATCCGGTGCAGCGGCGGCACGGCGGTGTAGACCCGGCCCGCCATCACCAGGTCGGGCATGTACTTGAAGAACAGCGTCGCGAGCAGGGTGCGGATGTGGGCGCCGTCGGAGTCGGCGTCGGCCATGAAGATGATCCGGCCGTAGCGGCGTGCCTCGAGGTCGAAGGTGCGCCCCGAGCCCGCGCCGACGACCTGGATGATCGAGGAGCACTCGGCGTTCTTGAGCATGTCGCCCACGGACGCCTTCTGGACGTTGAGGATCTTGCCGCGGATCGGCAGCAGTGCCTGGAACTCGGAGTTGCGCGCGAACTTGGCGGTTCCGAGCGCGGAGTCACCCTCGACGATGAACAGCTCGGTGCGCTCGTTGTCACCGGAGCGGCAGTCGTTGAGCTTGGCGGGCAGCGAGGAGGACTCCAGCGCGTTCTTCCGTCGCTGGGTCTCCTTGTGCTGGCGCGCCGCGATGCGGGTCTTGGCCGCACCGGCGACCTTCTCCATCAGCAGCTTGGCCTGGGCCTTCTCGGCGCGCTTGGTGGAGGTCAGGAACTCCTTGAGCTGCGCGGCCACCACCTTGCGCACGACGGTCCGTGCGGCCGGCGTACCGAGGATCTCCTTGGTCTGGCCCTCGAACTGGGGCTCGGCCAGGCGCACCGTGACGATGGCGGTCATGCCCTCGAGGATGTCGTCCTTGATGACGTCGTCGTCGTTGACCTTGAGCGCCTTGGAGGCGCGCATCGCGTCGTTGAAGGTCTTGGTCAGCGCCGTCTCGTAGCCCGAGACGTGGGTGCCGCCCTTGGGCGTCGCGATCACGTTGACGAAGGACCGGACGGTCGTGTCGTAGCCGGTCCCCCACCGCACGGCGACGTCGACGGTCAGCTCACGCTCGACGTCCTGCGGCGTCATGTGGCCCTGCTCGTCGAGCAGCGGCACGGTCTCGGTGAACGTGTCGCTGCCCTGCAGCCGGATCACGTCCGTGACGGGCTCGTCCTGGGCCAGGAACTCGCAGAACTCGCCGATGCCGCCGTCGTGGCGGAAGCTCTCCTCGGTCCACTCGGCCTGGTCCTGGGCGCGCTGGTCGCGGATGACCAGCTCGAAGCCGGGGACGATGAAGGACGTCTGCCGGGCGCGACCGATCAGGCCGTCGAGGAGGAACTCGGCGTCCTTGGTGAAGATCTGGCGGTCCGGCCAGAACCGGATCCGGGTGCCGTGCTTGGTCTTGGTGACGCGGCCGCCCTTGCGGGTCAGGCCCGACTGCTGGGTGAACTTCGCCGCGGGGCCCTCGCCGTCGAAGACACCGGGTACGCCGCGCTGGAAGCTCATGCCCTGGGTCGCCGGCGAGCGGTCGACGTCGATGTCCATCCGGCTCGAGAGCGCGTTGACGACCGACAGGCCGACGCCGTGCAGGCCACCGGTGGCGTTGTAGGAGCCGCCGCCGAACTTGCCGCCCGCGTGGAGCTTGGTCGCGACCAGCTCGACACCGGACAGCCCGCTCTTGGGCTCCTTGTCGGTCGGGATGCCGCGGCCGTCGTCGTACACCTCGACGGAGCCGTCGCCGTGCAGCGTCACCTCGACCTTGCCGGCGTGCCCGCCGAGCGCCTCGTCGACACCGTTGTCGATGATCTCCCAGACGCAGTGCATGAGTCCGCGGGTGTCGGTCGAGCCGATGTACATGCCCGGGCGCTTGCGCACCGCCTCCAGTCCCTCGAGGACCAGGAGATGAGCGGCGTTGTAGGTGTTGTCGGCGATGATGCAACCCTCCTCGTGAGTGCCCGAATCTACCGGCGACACGCCGTGCCACGGTGCAGGCACACGGGTCACGCCGGGGTCACGATGTGGCTCAACGGCAGTGGGCTCGATATTCGCGTGATTGGATGCACATCGATCAGGGAATCTTTGGTCTACGGACTACGTTGATCCGGACACCAGGGTGTGGGGAACACCTTGGAGAACGAAGAGAGAGAGGCCGACGTGACAACTGCAGTTGCCCCCGCCCCGCTGACCGCCGAGGACCGTTGCGATCGGTGCGGAGCCCAGGCCTACCTTCGTGTCGAGCTCGGCACCGGCGGTGAGCTGCTGTTCTGCGGCCACCACGCCCGCGAGCACGGCGACAAGCTCAAGGAGATCGCCGTGGCCGTCCAGGACGAGACCCACAAGCTCACCGACAAGCCGGCTCCGGCCAACGACTGAGTCCACCGACTTCCACACCGAGGCCCCGGGCGTCCGCCCGGGGCCTCGGCCTTTCCCGGAACGTGCCATGACTGTCCTCCTCGCCCTCACCTCCGCCCTCCTGTACGGCATCTCCGACTTCGTCGGAGGGCTCGCCTCCCGGCGTACGTCGGCCTGGCCGGTCGCCGTCATGTCCGGAGCAGGCGCGCTCGTGGGCGCGATGGTGCTGAGCCTCGTCGACCCCGGTACGCCGACCCACGCCGACTGGTGGTGGGCGGCGCTGGCCGGAGCAGCGGGCGGGACCGGCATCGCGTTCCTCTACCGCGGCTTCGCGGCGGGCCAGATGGCCGTCGCCGGTCCGGTCTCGGCGGTCGGCACCGCTCTCCTGCCCGTCGCCGTCGGCGTCGCCACGGGTGAGTCGCTCGGACCGTGGACCTGGGTCGGCATCACCGCTGCGGTCCCCGGGCTGTGGCTGGTCGCCCGCACGCCGTCCGAGGAGGGCGTCGAGCCGGTCCTCGCCGAGGGCCTGGTCGACGGAGCGCTCGCCGGCGTCGGCTTCGGTGTCGCCTTCACCGCGATGGGCCAGTGGAGCGACCACGCCGGCTTCGCGCCGTTCCTGCTGCTGCAGGTGGTCAACATGCTGACCGTGGTCGCCCTCGCGACCGCGTTCCGGCAGGCCTGGATCCCCCGCCGTCCCGCCGTGCTCGGAGGCGGCCTCGCCGGCCTCGTCGCCGCGGGCGCGCTGCTCTGCTTCGTGGTCGCCGTCGGCGGTGCCGACCTGGCGGTCTCCTCGGTGCTGGCCTCGCTCTACCCGGCCGTCACGGTGGTGATGGCGCTCGCGATCCTGCGCGAGCGCATCACCGCGGCGCAGGGCCTCGGGCTGCTCCTGTGTGGAGCGACCGTCGCGCTCGTGGCTGCGGGCTGACCCGACCGGTCAGGCGTCGCGGTCGGCGGTGACCACGAGCCAGCGCCAGATGGCGACGGCGCCGACGACGAGCAGCAGGACCGCCATGATCCCGAAGGACAGGGTGTGGCGGTCGTCGCCGTTGTGGGCGGCGGTGAGCGCGATCAGACCGGCGAACAGCCCCATCACGAGCCCGAGGACACCGATCAGGTAGAACTTCGGCGCCTGCCGGACGCGCCGGGACAGCGCGTAGCGCCGCTCGAGCGCACGTCCGCCGATGGCACCGACGAGGACCGCCACGACCGCAGCCACGATCGGCCAGATCATGGCGACTCAATCCAGGTAGTCGCGCAGGACCTGCGAGCGCGACGGGTGCCGCAGCTTCGACATGGTCTTGGACTCGATCTGGCGGATGCGCTCGCGCGTGACGCCGTAGACCTTCCCGATCTCGTCTAAAGTCTTCGGCTGGCCGTCGGTCAGGCCGAAGCGCATCGAGACGACACCTGCCTCGCGCTCGGAGAGCGTGTCGAGGACGGCGTGCAGCTGCTCCTGCAGGAGCGTGAACGAGACGGCGTCGGCCGGCACGATCGCCTCGGAGTCCTCGATGAGGTCACCGAACTCCGAGTCGCCGTCCTCACCCAGGGGCGTGTGCAGCGAGATCGGCTCACGGCCGTACTTCTGGACCTCGACGACCTTCTCGGGCGTCATGTCGAGCTCCTTGGCGAGCTCCTCGGGCGTGGGCTCGCGACCGAGGTCCTGCAGCATCTGGCGCTGGACGCGGGCGAGCTTGTTGATGACCTCGACCATGTGCACGGGGATGCGGATCGTGCGGGCCTGGTCGGCCATGGCGCGGGTGATGGCCTGACGGATCCACCAGGTGGCGTACGTCGAGAACTTGTAGCCCTTGGTGTAGTCGAACTTCTCGACCGCGCGGATCAGACCGAGGTTGCCCTCCTGGATCAGGTCCAGGAAGAGCATGCCGCGGCCGGTGTAGCGCTTGGCCAGGGAGACGACGAGGCGCAGGTTGGCCTCGAGGAGGTGGTTCTTGGCGCGCTTGCCGTCCTCGGAGATCCACTCCAGCTCGTCCTGCAGCTTGGCCGAGATCTTGCCGCCCTTGGCGAGCTTCTCGTCGGCGAACAGGCCGGCCTCGATGCGGGTGGCGAGCTCGACCTCGAGCTCGGCGTTGAGCAGCGGGACCTTGCCGATCTGCTTGAGGTAGTCCTTGACCGGGTCGGCGGTCGCACCGGCGACCATGACCTGCTGGGCCGGCTCGTCGGTCTCGTCGGCAGCCGAGACCACGAAGGTCGAGGTGGCCGAGGCCTCCTCCTCGTCCTGCTTGATCGTCGGGTCGGTCTTGACGTCCGTCTCGAACTGGTCGTCGGGGATGTCGGGCAGGACCTTCTTGCCGTCGGCGCCGATGACGGGCGCGACCACGGTCTCCTCGACCTCGGACTCAGCCGCGGCAGCCTTCTTGGCAGCCGCACGCTTGGCCGGAGCGGCCTTCTTGGCGGGAGCGGCTGCGGCCTTCTTGGCGGCCGGAGCAGCCTTCTTCGCGGCAGGCGCGGCAGCCTTCTTGGCGGCAGGCGCCTTCTTGGCAGCAGCCGTCGTCTTGCTGGCGGCGGCCACCGCACGATGGTCGGCGGGCATGTCGACGGAGACACCGGCAGCGGCCAGGTGCACCATCAGCGGCTTGAGCTGCGCCGGGGCGACGTCGGCCTCGGTGAAGGCCTGCCGCAGCTGCTCGGGGGTGACGGTGCCCGTGGGCTTCGCCTGCTCGATGAGGTCGACGATCGCAGCGTGCTGGAGCACCTCTGCAGGGAGAAGCTTGGAGGACACGTACACCTCTCGAAAGGGCGGAGCGGAACAACAACATTTCGGAACGTGGGCGCACACCGGCCCGCAGGCGTCAAGAGTGCGCGTCGTCATTGTGCCACGGCACCGGTCGACCCTCACGCATCGCCCGTCCGCGGTGCGCCAGAATGGCGCCATGGCCATCCACATCACTGACGACCCGGCTGCCGACGAGCTGCTGACCGAGAGCCCGTTCGCCCTGCTGATCGGCATGATGCTGGATCAGCAGTACCCGATGGAGCACGCCTTCATGGGCCCGCAGAAGGTCGCCGGCCGCCTCGGCGGCTTCGACCCCGCGACGATCGCGGCGGCCGACCCCGAGGAGTTCGCGGCGCTCTGCGCGACCACCCCGGCGATCCACCGCTTCCCCGGCTCCATGGCCGCCCGCCTCCAGGAGATCGCGCGGATCGTCGTCGACCAGTACGACGGCGACGCCTCGCGCATCTGGACCGAGGCCGCCGACGGCAAGGACCTCGGCAAGCGGGTGCAGGCCCTGCCCGGCTTCGGCAAGCAGAAGGCGCAGATCTTCGTCGCGCTGCTGGCCAAGCAGCTCGGCGTACGCCCGGCGGGTTGGGAGCAGTTCTGCGGCGACTACGCCCTGGAGGGCTTCCGCTCCGTCGCCGACGTCGTCGACCCGGCCTCCCTGCAGAAGGTCCGCGACCACAAGAAGGCGGTCAAGGCGGCCAAGTGAGCGGCAGCGCCGAGCCAGGGACGACCTCGAAGCAACGCGGCCATCAGCCGAAGAGCACCCCGCCGCCGATCGCGATCACCGGCCACAGCGCCAGGGCCGCCACGCCCACCCACGGCAGCCGCGAGGGGTGCGGGTTCCACCACCGCAACGCGACCACGAGCAGCACCACGCACAGGCCCAGCCCCACGAGGACGACCCACGGCGGCGTGAAGAGCCACGATCCGGCGTACAGGAAGAACGCGCAGGCGATCAGGCTCAGCCCGATGAAGGGCGCGGGCGAGATGACCTCGCCGGTGGCGAGGTCGACCTTCTTCTTGACCTTGCGACGCCGGGCCAAGTCAGTCGTCGCTCCACTTGGGGTCGTTGTCCCACGACTCGTTGCGCTGCGCGGCCTTCTCGAGCGCGTGCTGCGCGTCGGCCTCGGTGTCGTAGGGTCCGAGCCGGTCGATCGGCGGGCAGATGTCCGCGCCGGACTCGACGGCGTGGTGCTTGACGCAGAACCAGTAGGCCATGGGGCCAACCTAGCCCGGTCTAGCCCAACGTCGCGAGCAACCCGTGCCCGCCGTCCCAGGCCGCCTCGAGGCGCGCGCCGTCGGTCTCGGGCGCCGCGTCGAGGTCGTCGTAGATCGTGAGCGCGGCCTCGGCCGGTACGTCGACGGTGAGGGCGGTGAGCTGAACGGCAGGCTCGCGTACGCCGACCAGCTGGTGGTCCTCCCACAGCTCGAGGACCGCCTGCTCCTGCTCGCCTTTCAGTGCGCGGGTGAAGACGGCCAGGGCGACCGGGTCGGTGCTGCCGTCGTACACCCAGCGCTCGCCGAGCTCGGTGTGGTCCATCGTGGAGATCAGGGCCGCGTCGTCCAGCGGCGCACCGCGGTAGGTCATCACCAGGTGGCGGGTGCGGCCGTCGTACCTGACGACGAAGCCCTCGATGCCCACCTCGCCCTCGGGATCGTCGAGGCGGTAGCTGCCGATGAGCTCCACCTCTCCCCCGAAGCGCATCGCCAGCAGCTCGGGCTTGGTGGGCGTGATCGTGGAACCGACGTGGAGGATCGCCATGGTCCGAGCGTACGGCGCTACGCTGCGCACGGACGGGCTGGCCGGGCGACCGCGTGACCACCGCCGTGAGGCGACTGGTCCCGAGGAAAGTCCGGGCTCCACAGAGCAGGGTGGTCGGCAACACCGACCCGAGGTGACTCGCGGGACAGTGCCACAGAGAGAAGACCGCCTCCGGCAACGGAGGTAAGGGTGAAACGGTGAGGTAAGAGCTCACCAGCTCTCCGGGTGACCGGAGAGGCTAGGTAAACCCCACCCGGAGCAAGGCCGAACAGCACACGCCTGAGGGCTGCTCGCCCGAGTGTGCGGGTAGGTCGCTCGAGGCCGTCGGCAACGGCGGCCCTAGATGGATGGTCGCCCCTCGCAAGAGGACAGAACCCGGCTTACAGGCCAGCCCGTCCCCCACATGGCTCCTGACCTGTAGCGGAGCAGAAGTCAGGCCTCGCCGGTCCCCGCCGAGTCCCAAGCCTGCGCGTCCGGGCTTCGAGAGGCGTGGCTGATCTAGAGGTCCAGGTGGCTGGCGGCCCCGCACCGGAGCGGAACAGCTGTCGGACCACCCATCCGGTCGCCCCGTAAAGCCGTAAAGCCCATCTCAGCGCCGGGACCGCTCCTCGTGTACTCGCAACCCCAGGCTGACGCCGACGGCCGTCGTCGCGATCAGGAAGAACGTGGAACCGACCGCCAGCATCAGCAATCCCGCGATCTGCGCGCCAGTCCTGGAGGAAGCCACCAGCGTGACGCCCGCTACCACGGTCAGGAATACGCCTGCGACGAGCAGGTTCCACATCGTGTTGGTGGCACGACTCTCGGCTGGACCGCGGTGGTCGTCCTTCCACTGCGGTTGCATGCGGCGTTGGGGCGGCGGCGCGCTCTCCTCAACCTCCTCGAGCTCGCCTCCGGGTTGGACGGCGGGTGCCCCGCGCAGGGACCCGTGACACGCCTCGCAGCGGTTGGCCTGGTCGGACCAATGGCCGCAGCCTGGGCACTGAACTGGCATCGGGCTTCCTCTCCAACGTTGCGACGTTGATCGCGAAACATCGGCCCGAACCTAAGCCGGATCTCGCCTCAGCGGGGCCGATATCGATGAACCGGTGTGAAGCCGTCGGAGACTGACCTCGAGCGTCCGGCCTAGCAGCCGCGCCACCGGCCGGCAGCCAGCGCGTCCCTTCAACGCCCAGGCCGCACGCGGTCCGGCGTACCGGCCTGCCACCTGCATGTTTCTGAGCCAACCAGGCCCTTGTCAGCGAACTCGGCGGAACTTTACGTTCAGCGAACATCCACACGACGGATGCCAGCAAGGGACCCGCCCCCTATCTCGGGCAGTGCTCCCCTGAACCCCTAGGAGTGCAACAGATGGTCAAGAAGATGCTCGTGGTCGCCAGCGCGATCGCAGCGACCCTCGGTGCGATGGCGGGACCCGCCGGAGCCCAGGGAAGCCCTGTCCACCAGGCCAGCGGACACGCGCGGCACATGTGCGCGACCGCCGCTCCCGGCCACGCGCGCTGCTTCGCGATGACCTGGGTCGCCGACGGCGCGAAGCCCGACGGCACCGCGCCCGCCGCCGGCTCCTACGGCCCGGCCGACATCCAGAGCGCCTACAAGATCGCCGGCCTGAGCAGCGGCAGCAAGACCGTCGCGATCGTCGACGCCTACGGCTATCCGACGGCCGAGTCCGACCTCGCGGTCTACCGCTCGCACTGGGGCCTCCCGGCCTGTACGACGGCCAGCGGCTGCCTGCGGATCACCGACCAGAACGGCGGCACCCGCTACCCCGCCAAGGACGACGGCTGGGACACCGAGCAGGCCCTCGACCTGGCCGCCGTGTCCGCCGCGTGCCCCGACTGCAAGATCCTGCTGGTCCAGGCGAAGTCGGCCGGCTTCGCCGACCTGGCCGCCGCTGAGAACACCGCCGCCGCGCAGCCCGGTGTCGTCGCGATCTCCAACAGCTACGGCGGTGGCGACGTCAGCGACACCGCCACCATCCACGGCAAGGCCGTCGGCTCGTTCTACAACCACCCGGGCATCGCCGTCACCGCGTCGACCGGCGACGACGGCTACACCGGCGCGTCCTTCCCGGCCAGCTCAACCTACGTCACCGCCGTCGGCGGCACCAACCTGGTCAAGGACTCCTCGGCCCGCGGCTGGTCCGAGACCGCCTGGTACGACTCCTCCCGCCAGTACGGCGCCGGCTCGGGCTGCTCGGCGTACAACACGGCGCTGAGCGTGGCCAGCAGCTTCGACACCGGCTGCTCGAAGCGCGCGAGCGCGGACCTGTCGGCCGTCGCCGACCCCCGCACCGGCCTGGCCATCTACACCTCGGCGGTCGACTCCTCGACCGGCCAGCCGTTCGGCTGGGTGACCTTCGGCGGCACCAGCCTCTCCTCGCCGCTGATCGCCTCGATGTACGCCCTGGCGCACAACGTCACGGGCCTGTCGAACACCTTCCCGTACACCCACGCGGGCAGCTTCAACGACGTCACCTCCGGCAGCTTCTGGGGCAGCTGCCCGGTCACCCAGTGGTGCAACGCGCGCAGCGGCTGGGACGGCCCGACCGGCGTCGGTACGCCGAACGGCATCGGTGGTCTCTGAGACCTGACCGAACCATCGAGCGAGGCGCCCGCCCGGGGTATCCGGCCGGGCGCCTCGTCGCCGAAACGCTCGCTGGAAAGGAAGGTGCGTGATGACCAGTCGTCTGCTGATAGCGGTCGGAATCGTCGTCGCGGTATTCGGGCTGGTCTTCAGCCTGCAGGGGTTCGGTGCGCTGAAGGGCAGCCCGATGACCGACACGACGACGTGGTCGGTCCTGGGGCCGATCATCGCCGTCGTCGGTCTCGGCGCGGTGTGGCTCGGGCTGCGGCGACGTCCTTAGCGGTCTAGGTTGGCGAGCGTGAGCGACCCGACGCCCGAGCAGGCCATCGACCGCATCCGCCACGCGTTCCACGCGGAGAACAGCAAGGACCGGACGCTCCATGCGAAGGGCGGGTTCTACGCCGGCACCTTCACCGCCTCCGCACGGGCGGGCGAGCTCTGCCGGGCGGAACACCTCTCGGGCGCGCCGGTCGACGCGCTGGTGCGCTGGTCGAACGGCGGAGGCAACCGTCGTACGCCGGACAAGGCGCCGGACGTGCGCGGCATGGCGGTCAAGCTCTCCACCCCGGCCGGGGCGACGGACCTGCTGGGGCAGACCGCGCCGCGGTTCGTCGTACGCACGCCGGAGGACTTCCTCGCCTTCGTCGAGGCATCGGCCAACCCGGTCAGGCTGCCGGGGTTCCTGCTCCGCCACCGCTCGGCGGTCGGCCCGCTCGTCGCCAACGCCAGGGCGAAGGCGATCGTGCCGCCGTCGTCGTACGCCGCGATCCCGTACTACACCGTCCACGCCTTCGGCTGGCTCGCTCCGGACGGGAGTCGGTCGTGGGTGCGCACCGTGCTTCGCCCGAAGTCCTCGACCGCTCCCGACGGCACCTTCACCGGCCCCGATCGGCTGCAGGAGGAGATCGTGGCGCGCCTGGCGGCGGGCCCGGTGGAGTACACGCTCGAGGCGTCGGTCGCCTCCCCGACCGACGACCCGCACGACCCGATGTCGGTGTGGCGGCCGGTCGAGGTCTTCGATGCCGGCACGCTCCGGATCACCGGCGTGGCCGAGGATCCCGAGCCCGCCACTCCCGTCGTCTTCGACCCGATGCGCCTGATCGACGGCATCGTGCCCTCCGACGACCCGATCCTGCGCTACCGCCCGCTCGCCTACTCCGAGTCGATCCGCAGGCGCGTCGGCTGACGCATGCGCCGGAGCCCGCCCGGGTACCGCGCACCCATGAGAAACGGTGTCGGAAGCGGAGTAGGGATCCTGGTGGTCGTCTGGCTGCTGATCGGCGTCCTCGCCGCCTGGCAGCGCGGATACTTCGGCGGCAACGGTGACGTGAACTGTCGCAAGTTCAGCGACACGGCCCTGACCATCGTGGCCGGGCCGCTCAACTACGTCGGCGTGAACCCGAAGGTCGACTGCGCCAAGGTCAAGGCTCCCCAGCCTTCCAAGTGATCCAGGTCCTCGGCGGCCGGCCAGACCGGCCGCGGTAGCGAAACGCGCGATCCGCTGCGGTGATCGCGTCGTGGAGCGAGGATCAGCGGGTGCGCATCGTCAGTGACCTCGTCGTCGATCTCGTGACCTTCCTGCTCGCCATCGGCGGGCTGCTGGAGGTCTGCACCTCTGATGCGCCGCACGACGCCTTCGTCGGCATCGCGCTGATCCTCCTGTCCTGCGCACTGGTACTCGGGCAGATCCGGGAGGAGGTCCGCGCCAGCCGGTCCTCCGTCGAGATCGTCGCGTCGCGCCGGCGACCCTGAGTCCTCAGCAGTCGATGTCGCCGAGGATCTGGAGGCCCCGGAGGTCGCCAGCACCGTAGGAGAGCGCGGAGATCGACGGGTACATGATCTGGTTGCGGTCCTTGACGTGGGCCAGACCGAGGACGTGTCCGAGCTCGTGCATGACGACGGCGCGCTCGACGTCGTGGTGGCCGCGGGCGTCCTCGTGGGCGAACCAGCTGGCCTTGAGGGCGATCGAGCCGGAGACAGCCTCACGGCGGGCACCGAGCTGGACGGTCAGTGCCCCGCCGACACCGACGGCGTCCGGGTCGGACTTCATCCGCGGGATCTCGTCCGCATCGGCGAAGCCGATCACGACGGGGCCGCTCGAGGCCTCAAACGGGCGGGCGGTGGTCGTGCCGTCGTACGCGAACTCCAGGCCGGAAGCATCGGACGCGACCTTGACCGCGGACTGGATGATCTCGATCGAGTCGTCCGGTCCGGCGGCGGTGTAGATCACGTAGTGGATCGGGCTGCAGGGGCTGAAGGCAACCGGTTCGTGCGTGCCGAGCTGTGTCGTCTCGAAGGCGTAGCTGCTCGAGCTCCCGGCCGCGGTACTCAGCCCGGCCGCGCGACGCAGGAGGTCGCGCCCGGGACCGGGCACGGCCGCGACGGCGATCAGCGTGAGGGTCACGCAGACGACGCCGGCGACGAGCTCCGGGCTCCCGTGCCGGGTGTCGGAGGTCAGGCCTCGCAGGCGGTGCCGTCCTTGTCGCGGTCCATGCTGCGGTAGACGGTCCAGTAGATGTTCTGGGCGCGCTTGCCGTAGGCGGGCCGTCCGTAGCCCTGGCGGACCTGCTTCTGCGCGGCCGCGGCGGACTTCGCGACGCCGTGCTTGAAGTCGCGGTGGAGGGCGGTGCAGTTGGCGTACGACGCCGCCTCGGCGGACGGCGCCACGGAGAGGGCGAGGCCGCTGGAGAGCGCGGCGACGGACAGGGCGGCGATGACTCGGGTCTTCATGAGTCGCACGCTAGGCAGATCCGGACCCGCCTGTACTTGGATTACGCGAACCCAGGCTGGCCCGGTCCAAGTTCGGTCCGATCGGTTGCGACGACCGACCCACACGGGCCATCACGGAATGTTCCGTTTGGCCGCTTCCCGTCGGCTGTGCGCCCTAGCCTCGATCCATGTCCCACCTGCCGCCGCCTGTGCCCGCACAACAACCTCCGCCGGGTTGGTATCCCGATCCCAACATGCCAGGCACCTTGCGGTACTGGGACGGCCGGAACTGGGGCGACCAGGTAGCGCCGAACCCTGGCCCGGCGCAGCCTGCTCAGGCCAACGTCCCGCCTGCCGTGCTGACCTTCGGAGTGCTCGCCATCGCCGCCATCGGCGCGTTCATGGCACTGCAGCCGGCCTCGCTCCTTTCTGGCACCGGGACCAACTGGATCGGCGTGGCACTCGCCGTCGTGGCCACGGTCACGGCCTGGATCTTGAGACCGGTGCCGATGTGGGCGAAGGTCGTCTGTTCGATCATCGTCGCGCTCGCCCTCATCTGTGGAGTCGCGCTCGAGGTCGAGCTCGAACAAAAGCGACAGGAGATCGACCAGGTTTTCGACGGTGCCAACTAGTCAGCGCGCCGAAGGACGTACCAAACCCCGCCGCAGACATCGCCGTCACGCTCAGCGTTGTCGCCGGTAACGCACTTTGGTACGTCCGTTGGTACATCCTGGGTGCATGACCGTGCTGATCACAGCGGCCGAGCTGGCCGAGGCGCTCGAGTCCCCCAGGCCGCCGGTCGTGCTCGACGTGCGATGGCGGCTGACGGTCGCGGGCGGGGCGGCGTACGACGGCCTCGCCGACTATCGCGCCGGGCACATCCCGACGGCGGTGTACGTCGACCTCGACACCGAGCTCGCGCGGCACGGCGAGCCGACCGACGGGCGTCATCCGCTCCCGTCGATCGCCGACCTGCAGGCCAGCGCGCGCCGGTGGGGCATCAACGACGGCGACTCCGTCGTCGTGTACGACGGCGCAGGCAACCTCGCCGCCGCGCGGGCCTGGTGGCTGCTGAAGTGGGGCGGCGTCGCCGACGTACGGCTGCTCGACGGGGCGTTGCTGGCGTGGGACGGCGCTGGGTTCGGTCTCGACAGGCTCGACCACCCGGAGGTCGATCGCCGGGGCGACGTGACGTTGACCGAGGGGAACATGGCGACGCTGGGCCTCGCGCAGGTCCCGCACTTCGCTGGCCAGCTGGTCGACGCGCGGGCGGCGGAGCGCTACCGCGGCGAGACCGAGCCGATCGACCCCAAGGCCGGCCACATCCCCGGCGCCGTGAACGCGCCGACGACCGAGAACCTCAACGACGACGGCACGTTCCGGACCGCCGACGAGCTGAAGGCCCGCTTCCGCGACGCCGGCATCACCGGCGAGGCACCCGTCGCGGCGTACTGCGGCTCGGGCGTGACCGCCGCCCACGAGGTCGCCGCGCTGGCGATCGCGGGGATCGACGCGGCGCTCTACCCCGGCAGCTGGTCGCAGTGGAGCAACCACGATCTGCCGGTCGCGACTGCGTAGAGACAAGCATCACCCGTGGGAGCGCTCACATCCCCGGTTCCATGCGGGTTCTGGGCGTCAGGCTGGGGTCATGCGCAAGCTGCTCACCGCCCTGGCCGTCGTCGTCGCCACCCTCGGAGTCGTCTCCCCCGCCGACGCGCGGACGACCTCCACCAACGACGCGGTGCTCAGGTCGAGCGGTGGGTACGTCGGGCCGCACGCCTGCCGCCGTGGACCGGCGTACTTCCGGCTCAGCGTCGACGAGTCGAAGGTGCCCGACCTCGAGGTCTGGTCGGCCGACGTCACGATCGACGGGCCGGGGAAGTACCACGACACGGCGTTCATCTACGGCCCCACCGACGACGGCGCCTGGAACGGCCTGTGGTTCTGCAAGCGGACCAACCGCGCGGGCACCTACACGATCCGCGCCGTCATCGACTTCCAGCACACCCGGTGGGCGCCCCAGGCACACACCTACGAGGCACTCAGGACGACGCTCTCCGTGCGGACGACCCGCTAGAGCTGCTGCGCGCCGGCCTTCGAGCCGGCCAGCCACTGCTGCCAGGTGAGGTTGAAGGCGGCGTACCCGTTGTCGGGGTCGGCCTCCTCGCGGACGGAGCCGGTGACGGTGACCGGGTCACCGACCTTCATGTAGTTGTAGAACCACTTGGCGTCGGCGAACGACAGGTGCACGCAACCGTGCGAGCCGTTGGCGGAGCCCGGGTGCGGGTCGGCCGGCGAGTAGTGCAGGAACGTGCCCGACCAGGTCAGCCGGACGTCCCACGGGAGCGAGAGGTTGTAGTAGTTCGACGACCCCTTGTCGCAGGAGATCTTCACGCTGCAGGAGTCCATCTGGACCGTCGGCTCCTTGTTGACCACGGCCATCGTGCCGGTCCAGGTCGGCCAGTCGGGACTGCCGGCGTCGCTCGGCATCGTGCGGACGACGGCGCCGTTCTTGGTCACCACCGTCCGGTGCGCCCTGACCATGACGTGGGCGCGTACGTCGTCGCCGACCGTGAAGGTCTGCTCCTTGGTCGCGCGGCCGAAGTGGGTGGTCAGGGTGACCGTGGTGCCGGACTTCCAGAAGTCCTTCGCCCGGAAGTCCACGCGCCGCTCGCTGAACCAGTGCCACGCGCCCTGACCGCCGTCGGTCGCGGTCACCTTCATGGCGTCCTCGACGGCCTCGCGCTCGGAGTCGGGTACGCCGGAGCGGAACACCACCGAGATCGGCATCGCCACGCCGACGGTGGCGCGGTCGAACGGCGCGATGCTGGAGACCGTCACGTTCGGGCCCGCCGGAGTCGGCTTGGGCTTGGGCTTCACCGAGGTGGAGGCGGACGCCGAGGCCGAGCCCGAGGTCGCCGACGAGCCGGTGGTCGGCGTACCGGCAGCGTCGTCGGACCCTCCGCCGGACGAATCCATCCCGCACCCCGCGAGCGACAGCGAGGCGACGACGAACGCCGTGGCGACAGCAGCTTTCCGAAGGCTCATGCCTCCAGTGTCCCTGACGTCAGGTCGAGGTCGTGAATGCGCCCCGGCCACTTCCCGCGAGCCAGTCCGACCAGCCGAGGTTGTAGTCGGCGTACCCGTTGTCGCCCTCGGCCTTGCCGCGCGGCGAGCCCTGGATGGTCACCGGGTCACCGGTCTTGGCCAGGTTGTAGAACCACTTGGAGTCGTCCCAGGACAGGTGGACGCAGCCGTGCGAGCCGTAGCTGTGGCCCGGGTAGGGGTCGCCGGTCGAGTAGTGCAGGAAGGTGCCGGAGTTGGTGATCCGGACGTCCCACGGCAGCACGATGTCGTAGAAGTTCGGGTCGTTCTTGTCGCAGGCGATGCCGACGCTGCACGACTTCATCTCGGTCGTGCGCTCCTTGTTGACGACCGCCATCGTGCCGTCCCAGGACGGGAACTCCGGGCTGCCGGCGTCGATCGGCATCGTCCGCGCGAGCTTGCCGTTGATGGTCACGGTCGCCTTGTGCTGCTTGACGTACACACGAGTGCGTACGTCGGAGCCGATCGTGAAGTCGCGGGTGTAGCTGTGCGTGCCGTAGCGGCCGTTGCCGTCGGGCACGTGGGCGAAGTCGGCGACCATCTGGACGTGGGTGCCGGACGGCCAGAACCGCTTGGGGCGGAAGTCGGCGCGCTGCGGGCCGAACCAGTGCCAGGCGCCGTCGATGGGCTGGGAGGTCTTGATCGAGATCGCCTGCTCGACGCCCTTGCGGGCGGAGGTGGCGACCGGGTCGGTGAAGACGATCGAGATCGGCATCGCGACGCCGACCTTCTGCCCGCTCAGCGGCGCGATGCTGTCGAGCAGCATCGGCGGGCCGGTCGGCGTGGGCTTCGGCTTCGGCTTCGGGGCGTGCTGGTGGTGGGGCGTCACCTGCGGCGTCGGCGCCGCATCGCTCGACCCCGAGACGAGCTTGGTGGCGTCGCAACCGGCCGAGGCCAGCAGCAGACCGACCGCGACGACCCCCGTGGCGCGCTTGGTCCATGAGTTCATGGCGTCATTGTCCATGCCAACCAAGCCGTACGACGACACGACGCCGCACGGAGAGGTGTGATTCTCAGCGCCCCGCTGCCGCGACGAAGTCGCTGATCGCCTCGACCATCTGGTCCAGCCCGGGCTGCTCGAGCGGGTAGTGCCCGGCTTTGTCGAGCATCACCGTGGTGACCGGGACCTTCGTGATCCGGCTCAGGAACGGCGTGGAGAGGCTGAGCGGCGTCCAGCGGTCGGCGGCGGGCTGGGTGAGCAGCACCGGGCAGACGTCGAAGTCCTCGGGCGCCACGTCGGGCCGGTAGGCCAGGAACGAGTCGAGGAAGGCGATCGTCGAGCTGTTGCCCGCCGACGTCGGGTCGGCGTAGCAGGCCTGCTTGGCGGCCTTGTCGTTGACGAGCGCGCGCATCTTGACGGCCAGCCACATCGGCAGTCGCAGCCGCTTGAGCGGCGTCCTGGCGAGCAGCCGCAGCACCGGGCCGGCGAGGAGGCCGGAGATCGGGTCGAAACCGGAGGTCATCTTCACCTTGCGCGAGCTGGTGTCGAGGAAGGTCATGCCGACGATGCCCTGGACGTTCTTGTTGACGGCGGCCACGTGATAGGTCTCCATGCCACCCGCCGAGAGGCCGTAGAGCACGATCGGGCGTCCGTCGCGCTCCTTCTCGACGAGGTCGCTGCCGATCCGCACCCAGTCGTCGTAGGTGACGAGGTGGTTCGGGGCGACCTGCGTGACGCCGTACGTCGGCATGTCGACCGCCACGGTCTCGTACCCCTTCTCGGCGAGTGGGCGTCCGAGGATCAGGCTCATCTGGCGGCCGTTGGTGCCGACGCCGTGGAAGAGGATCACCTTCACGGGGGCGGCCGGGTTGCGGTAGGTGTCGAGGTGGATGCGATGGCCGTCGTGCTCCCACACCTCCTCCGTGGGCGCCGTCTCGTCGGTGAGGCGGAACCGCTCCGGGAGATGCGTCTGGATGTCGCGCCAGGCCGACTGGTCGCGGTAGCTCACGTCGTTCACATCGGGCATGGGGACCCCTCACAGCACGGGCGGATGTAGCCGCAACCGTCGCAGCGCTCGTGGGAGGTCTCCCAGCGCAGCAGCCGGCCGCAGTTCGGGCAGGGCTCCGTCAGATCACGGCTCACGCCTCCGAGAGTAACGTCGAGGACGTGTATGCACCCCGAGCGCTCGCCCGTTTCAACCGTGTCGTCACCAACCCGATCCAGCGCCGCTGGGCCGGGCGGCTGCCGCTGCACGGGATCGTGACGCACGTCGGTCGGAAGTCAGGTCGCGTCTACCGGACTCCCCTGCTCTGCTTCCGGCGCGGAGATCGGGTGGCCTTCATCGTGGGCTACGGGCTGCAGTCCGACTGGGCGCGCAACCTGATCGCTTCCGGCGGCGGGGAGCTCCAGCACCGGGGTCGGTCCTACGTGCTGTCGGACGTCGCGCTGCTGCCGCCCGAGGCCGGCCGGCCGCTGCTGCCGTGGTTCTTCCGGAAGGTGACCGGGGTGATCGGGATCGGGTCGGTCGTCTCGGGGACGATCACTCCGCGCTGATCGTCACGTCCTTGCAGATGACCTCGAGCTCGCACGCCTCGTCCCACAGGATCAGCGTGAGCTTCTTGCCCTGCGGGTGGTCCTCGATGATCGCCTCGGTCAGGTCGGCGTAGTCCCACGGCAGCTCGATCTCGTTGTGGAACGTCATCCGGGTCACGGCAACACACGCAATGCGGTACTTGCGAAGCATCCACTGCCGCGCTCCTTTTGTCAGTCTTCCTGCTCACGCGCCAGCACCGCGCGGGCGGCCTCCTCCCCTGCATCGGTCAGGTCGAGCCACACGATCTCGCCCGGCGCGACAAAGGGGTCGTCGCGGCGTCGCCACTCATCGGCGATCCTCACGCTCGATACCGGCGGCGTGGAGTCCCATGGCACGAAGTCAGCCGCTGCATCTCCGGCGACCGCCAGGCCCCTCGTGATCAGGTCGTCGACGATCCTCAACGCGCGTGCGAGAGATACGTCCAGGGGTTCGTCAGCGGACTCGCGTGCGACCTGGATGATCTCCGCCGCGGAGAGCACATCGCCGAGGCCGCTGACGAGAAGGTCCTCGGTCGCTGTGCGGCTCAGTTCATGACCGTTCATTGACGTGGACCTTCCAGGTTTCGCGCGTCTCAGGAATATTGATGTCGATCGTAAGTCCGCTCTTCTGCGATTCGCGCAAGCCAATCTCGATCCCATCTCGCCGACGCACCCAGAACCCGTGATAGGTCGCACCGGGTCGTTCGAATCGACGTGATCCCTGAACGAGCAATTCGTGCAACGCACGGAGATCACGCTCTGTTCTCACTGTCCGAATGATCTTGGCGCTCCCCTTCGGGAGGCTGCGCATCAATGCCCCGACCGCTTCGGCACCTTCGACCCCTTCGGCGCCGCCACGAAGGGCAAGCAGCAGCCCGGCTGTGCCGTCTGGGATCAACAGCAGGTCGAGGGTTCCTCCCGCGCTGCCGAGCATCTCGCGCTGGGCGGCTTGGAGGTCGGCCGAGGTGCCTGGCAGTGGGAGTCCGTGGGTGCCGGCGTACTGGCTCAGGCCCAGGCCTTCGAAGGAGCCGAGGATGTTGCCGACGTAGCCGTGGAGCAGGTGGTACGGGCTGGTGACCAGGCCTGCCAGCTTGTCGCCGAAGGACTCGTGCTGGTCCGGGGCCAGCGGTGTCGGCGAGGTCGCCGAGGCGGCATCGAGGGCCTTGGCCGCGTCGCGGCCGGCGGCGGCCACATCGGCGCGAGCCTGCTCGAGCTCGGCTGCCGCGCCCGTCGTCGTGACCGGAATCGCGATGCTGCCGATCACCCCCGCATTGGCCGTGCGACAACGTGCCGCGGCGTGCTTGGCCCTGATGAAGTCCTTCTGGGCGTCGCCCGCTCGATGGCGCGCGTCGATGAGCGCGAGCGCGTAGTAGGCGAGCGCACGGGCCGCCACGTCGTACGCCGTCGCGGCGGTCGCGAGCTTGCCCAGGTGCGCCGTCCGCGCCGCCTCGTAGACGTCGGCCGCTCGGCCGGTCCAGGAGCTGCCATGCAGCTGGATGTAGGTGACGGCCTGCCGGGTTCGGGCCAGCTGGGTCGCGAACCCTTCACACGCTCCCGCGAGCTTCTCCACCGCGGCCAGGTCGCCGGGGATCAGCTCGCTGGGCGAGTAGGCGCCGGCGTCGAGATCGTCGTAGGCGCTCATCGAAGGTCCAGACCCCGCTCGAGCACTGCGTGCCGGTAAGCGACGTCAACATCGACCCCGAGGAAGTCGTTCACCGTGTCTCGCAGGCCACGCGCCAGGCGCGTCTGCTCGTCGACGATCGACACCACGCCCGGGTTCCAGCTGCCGTGGAACCGGCCGAGGGCATTGTCGAGATCGACGCTGCCGGTGTTGATCAGGCCATCGCCCCAGACCACCAGATCCTGACGCCGCAGCTCTGCGGCCAGCGCGTCGAATCCGCCGGCAGCCGCGACCAGCTCACGGTGATCGACGTGGATCGTCATCGCATCCTCCCGAGATGAATCAGCGAATGCGCCCGACCGTACGTCGATCCGCCGATCAGCGTCGGAAGTTATCCACAGTGATGATCCGAGGGCTGCTTCATCCACAGGTACGGCGTGTGCGGCTTCGGCTGCCGAGGTCGGTGCCGAGGATGAAGTGGAAGTCCCCGG